>JAYVRO010000462.1:0-12945 GCA_043776165.1 Rubrivivax sp.
ACGCAAAAACGAGAATTCATCCAATCCTTGCTTGATTTACGCATTGCCGACGGCATCAAACATTTGGTCAACAAAAAACGGGGTTGTGCAGACCTTCCCTAAGTAAGATTGTTGACAGGCAGGTTTTCACGCTCAAGCCACGTTCTCGCCATGGCCAAACTCTATTTCCGTTACGCCGCCATGAACGCGGGCAAGTCCACCTCGTTGCTGCAAGCCGCCTACAACTATGAAGAGCGCGGCATGCAGGTGCGACTGTTCACGGCGGCACATGACGACCGCGGCGGCGGGGGCGTGATCGGTTCGCGACTGGGGCTGCAGCGGGCGGCCAGCACTTTTGGCCCGAAGACCCTGTTCACTCGCGAGGCGCTGGCGCCGGCACTGGCGTGCTTGCTCATCGACGAAGCGCAGTTCCTCACCCCCGAGCAAGTGCATCAGTTGCACCGCTTGGCGCACACCGGCCATGTGCCTGTCATTTGTTATGGCTTGCGCAGCGACTTCCGCGGTGATGCTTTTCCAGGCGCGGCCGCCTTGCTCACACTGGCCGATGATCTGGAAGAAATGAAGACCATTTGCGCCTGTGCGCGCAAGGCCTCGATGAACATGCGCATAGATGCCCAAGGGCGCCGCGTGAAGGAGGGCGAGCAAGTCTTCATTGGTGGCAACGAGAGTTACCGCGCCGTGTGCCCGCACTGCTTTTACAGCGGCGACGGCGCCAGCTTGGCAGCAGCGCCCGGCTTGTTTGCGTGACGGTGAGGATGATGGTGATGGTGATGGTGATGGTGATCGTGATCATTCACGTCGCAACACCCCACTATCGAGGGATGGCGCTATGAACCGCTCGGCCCGAAGATGCCAAACTTCACCCCGCACAGCCCGCCAGCCTTGGCGCGACAGGCCATGACAACACCCGATATCCCTACTGACGCCGCTGCCCGAACGGGCCAGCCGGGCCACGAGCCAACCGGTGAAGCCGACTTTGCGCCCACCGTGTTGCTGCGTGACCACACGGTTCTGAGCGACGTCCGCGCGCGTGCTGAGAACCAGCGCAGACCCACCACTTTGCCCGGCAACTCTGGCGGTGACGACGGCGTGGGCCGCAATGTGGGCCGCTATGAGGTGAAAGAGCGTTTGGGGCGCGGTGGCATGGCGTCGGTCTTCAAAGCGCATGACCCTTCGATTGCTCGGGACGTGGCGCTCAAGTTCTTGCACGCCGCGCTGTGCGAAGACGACGAATGCCGTGGCCGGTTTTTGCGTGAAGCGCGCGCTGCGGGTGGCCTCTCGCACCCCAACATCGTGGTCGTGCACGACGTCGGTGAAATTGAAGGCCGCCCCTACATGGCGATGGAAATGCTCACTGGCCAGTCCCTGGCGGAAGAGCTCGAAGGCTCGCGCCAGCTGCCCGTGCGCGAGGCCGTGACCGTGGCCATGCAATTGGCACGCGCGCTCGATTACGCGCACAAACGCGGTGTGGTGCACCGCGACATCAAGCCCGGCAACATCATGCGCGACGCCGCATCACGCGCTGTCAAGGTCACCGATTTTGGTATCGCCCACGTCGAAGGCGGTGGTGGTGTCGCTGAGTTGCGCACCCGTGTGGGTGACGTGATCGGCACGCCGCAATACATGTCGCCAGAGCAAGCGCGTGGTGAAAAGCTCGACGGCCGATCGGACTTGTTTTCGGTCGGCATCGTGCTCTACCAAATGGTCACGGGCCAGCGCCCATTTCGCGGTGAAAACCTGCTGGCGGTGGCCACGCACATCGCCAACGAGCCGCACGCACCCATCGACAAGCAGCGCCGAGATGTGCCAGCGTCTTTGCGCAGGCTGATAGATCGCTGCTTGAACAAAGCGGCCGCGCAGCGCTTTCAAACTGGGCTCGAGTTGGCCGATGCGCTGGCCAAAGTGCGCAGCGAGCTTGACGAATCAGCGCGTGAAGCCGTCCGCCCGCAGATCATTCCCTTGCGCGTGAAGTGGGCTGCCTCCATGGCCTTGGTGGTGGCCTTGGTCATGGGTGCCACAGCCACACTCATCACGCACAAGCAGTTCGCCGCCATGATGGGCCAGGTAACGGACAACGGCGCGTCACTGGCGCGTTTCATCGCGGCGCAAAACGCCGCCGCTGCCTTGGGCGAGGACTGGGAGGCCGTGGAAGTGACCGTGCAAGAAGTCATGAAGACGGGCAACTTTGAGCGCATCTCGGTGGTCGACCTCGGCGGCACCGTGCGTGCCGCCAGCAAGCCCGACCTGGTGGGCCTGCCCTACAAGGCACTGCCCAGCGAGCCCATAGGCTCGCACACCGGCAAGGTGGCCGCCACGCGCTTTGTGGCCGGCGGTGAAAACGTACTCGGGTTCGAGGCGCCCATCACCTTCCAGGGCAAACGCGTGGGGCAGGTTTTTTTGGGAATCGCCGAGGCGCCGCTGATCAGCGTGGCCAATTTGTCAATCACGCTGATGGTTGTTTTGGCCCTCGTGACGGTGATGGCCGTGTCGTTGGCTACCTACGTCATGGCCAACCGTTTCGCCAAGCCCGTGCGCTTGATCAGCGAAGCCATGGGCGAGATTGGCAAAGGACATTTTGCGCACCGCATGGATGGCCAACCCAACGACGAATTTGGTCTGCTCTTTGCCGACTTTGACGCCATGGCGCAAGCGCTGCAAGACCGCCAGAGCGGAACTACCACAGGTGTGCCCAGTAACACCTTGCTGAGCGCTGGCAATACGCCGAAGACAACACCAGCAACGCCCGCTGACCCGTCAGCGGCGGTTGGTCAAGGTTAAGTTTTGTCGATTCGCTGCGCGTCCCGGCCGCTGATCGCATGGTTGCTACTGGTCGCCCAGCTCTCGTGGCTACAAGGCTGTGCCACGCGCGCCCCCGAGCCGGCGCCCACGCGCGTTGAAGCCCCTGTTGCACCACCCGTTGTCGCCCCTGCGCCGACACGTGCTGCACCGTTCCCACAGGCCACTGGCGCGGTCCTGGGGCGCAACTCAAGCATGATCGTGTACGGGCCGCGCCAAGGCGACACCTTGGCGGGTATCAGCAAGCGCTTTTTGGGCAGCCCCACGTTGGCCTGGTCTGTTGCTGACGCCAATGGCCTGCCCACCAGCCACACAGCGCCCGTACCAGAACTGGCCCTCATCGTGCCCTTGCGCCCGCTCAACGCCGTTGGGGTGGAGCCTGAGCGCTACCAGACCGTGCCCATCCTTTGTTATCACCGCTTTGGCGCGCCAGCCACCAAGATGATGATCACGCCGGCCAGCTTTGCCGCGCAGTTGGAATGGTTGGCCAAAAACGACTACCGCGTCATCCCATTGGCCGAGTTGCGGCCTTTTCTTGAAGGCCGAAAAGCGCTGCCTCAACGCGCCGTTGTGATCACCATCGACGACGGTTACGAGTCGGTTTATCGCCATGCTTTTCCCTTGCTGAAAAAGTTCGGCTTCGCGGCCACCGTTTTCGCGTACACCGACTTCATTGGCGCTGGTGGCGACGCCCTCAGCTGGGCGCAGATGCAAGAGATGCAGAGCTCGGGTTTGATCGACGTGCAGTCACATTCCAAGAGCCACCGCAACCTGATCGAACGCAACGCGGGTGAGACCGAAACGCGTTACCGCAGCAACATCGAACAAGAGATTCGCCTGCCGCGCGAGTTGCTTAACAAGCGGCTGCAAGGCGCCAATGTGCGCCACATCGCCTACCCGTTTGGTGATGCCAACCAAGTGGTGCTCGACCACGCAGCGCAACAAGGGTTTGAACTTGGTGCCACGGTGGCCAGCGGCGGCAACGCGTTTTTTGCACTGCCATTGCTGCTGCGCAGAACCATGGTTTTTGGTGATCTGGACATCGAGGGTTTCAAAAGCAAGTTGCAAACCTCGCGCAACCTGATGGAGGGCACTTTGGTGCCGGCGTCAACAGCGCCAGCGCCCGCCGCTGTTTTTGATGGCGCTGAAGACCCTTCAACCCAATTCTTGCAACGCGCACGCCATGCCGAGGCCCAGGGCCGCTGGGCTCAGGCGCTGTTGGCTTGGGAGGTACATGCGCTCTTGTCGCCAGGGCAAACCAGCGCCACGCAAAACCTGCAACGGGTACGCCGGCTGATCGACACTCGCGTGACAGAGGCCATGTCGCGCGCAGCAGACGAGCGACGCAAGGGCGATCTGGACCGCGCTGGCCGCACCTATTTGCAGGTGCTGTCTTTGGCGCCTGAGCACCAGCCCGCCATGGACGCTTTGCGCGTGCTGGAACGCGAACGGGCCACCCGAAGCCAACCCAACCGATTTGCCCGCAACGCGATGAGCTTGCCGTCAGTTTCAGGTGCGGCCGCAGGTCGCGATGGGCCGGAGTCGCCTTCACGGCCTTCAACGCCCGCCGACAGCAACCTCATCGAGCACGCGTCAATCATGGCCTCACAGGGTGAGCTTGACAGCGCCATTGCCTTGCTCAAGACACCTGCGCAGGCGCCCCGCGCCGACCCCGCATTGCGGCGCCAATTGGCCGAGCTGTATTTTCGCCGCGCTGAGGGTTTGATGCCACTTCAGCCGGGCCCAGCGGCGGCGGCCTTGAACGAGTGTTTGCGCCTTGACCCGACACATGCTGGGGCGCGGGCGCGATTGAAAGAATTGGGGCGCTGATACTGCCAAAAAATCGGTGGCGGCAAGCCCGCGCTATTTGACTTTGACCAGCCGCTCTTTCAAATCCAACGCACGTTGCCGTTCGAGTTTGGCGGTGTTGTTGTTGGCATCGAGCGCCAACACTTGATCCCAGTTATTGATGGCCATATCGAGGTCTTGTTTGGCAAATGCTGCGCGCGCAGCGCGCGTCAATCGTGTGATGGCTTGAGCCTTGTCGCGCTCGGCCTTGTTCGCATCAAGGGGGGGTGGCGCAGGCGTTGGTGTTGACGAGAGTTGGGGAGATCCAGGCGACGTTGATGCCGCAGCCGCTGCGGCCGCAGACGCCGCCGCTGCAGCAGCAGCCGAAGGCCCAGGGCGGAACTTGCCGGGAATCTTGATCAACTGGCCGCCCGCCAGTTGACGCGGCACCTTGATGTCGTTGTAACGCGCCAAGATGTAGAAAAGATAGGTATCGCCCAAGTAGTGCCTGGCCAGGCTCGACAGCGACTCTCCCGGGAGCACTTTGCGCACATGGGACTCTCGCCCCAAGGCGACAAAGGGATCGTCCGTGATTTGCTTGAGCAGCATTTGAGCCAGCCGGTTGTTGGGCTCGGCCAAAAGCGCGCGCTGCAAGTCAGCCGAAGCCTGCTCCTCGTTACCGGCTTGAAGCAGCTCGACGGCACCCGTGATGAGCCTTGAAGCTGGCACGACAACCGGTGCTGGTGCGGGGGGTGGTGGTTCCGGTATCGGTGCTGGCGCCACCGCAGGCGGGGGAGCTGGGGCGGCCACAGGGGCCTTGACAGGCACGGCAGCGGGTTTGCCGACCACGGGCGTTTCACATCCTGTCAGCAAGCTCGGCAGCAAGCTCACAAGCGCAGCAAAGAGCACGAACGCTTTGCTGCGCACGGGGTTACCTTGCTGCTGAAAATGTTTCATTGTTGTGCCGCGCGCCTGGTTGCCAAGGACCCCATGAGTTCCCAAGAGATTGACTCCATGAGGGTCAAATGAATTTCCGCCCGATTATCGGCCAGCACACGACCAGCACACGGCCAGAACATGGCAGCGACCGACCTGTAGCGATAAAGCGCCTCTCGGTGCGTCAATCCACACCGCGCAACCGGTGCGTTTTGAACTGCGCTTGGAACGCGGCAAACCCACCCGCGTCAAGCGCCCCACGCACTTCACGCATGAGGTTGATGTAGTAGTGCAGGTTGTGGATAGTGGCCAGCATCGGGCCGAGCATCTCGCCACAGCGGTCCAGATGATGCAGGTAGGCGCGGCTGAAGCTGGCGCAGGTGTGGCAAGTGCAGGTCGCGTCGATGGGGCGCTCGTCATCCCGAAAGCGTGCATTGCGCAGGCGCAGTTCACCAAAGCGCGTGAAGAGATGCCCATTGCGGGCATTGCGTGTGGGCATCACGCAGTCGAACATGTCCACACCAGCGGCCACGCCCGCCACCAGGTCTTCGGGCGTTCCTACGCCCATCAGGTAACGAGGCTTGTCAGCGGGCAGCCGTTGGGGGGTGTGGGCCATGATGCGTTGCATATCTTCTTTGGGCTCACCCACGCTCACACCACCCACCGCGTAACCTGGTAAGTTAAGCTCGACCAGTCGCGCCAGCGAATCTTCACGCAGGCCTTCGAACATGCCGCCTTGCACGATGCCAAACAGCGCATTCGGGTTGGTGAGACGGGCAAATTCAGCCTGGCTGCGCAGCGCCCAGCGCGCGCTGAGTTCCATGGACGTGCGCGCCTGCGCCTCGGTGGTCAGCTGGCCCGCAGTTTGATAAGGCGTGCACTCATCAAACTGCATCACGATGTCTGCATTGAGCACAGTCTGAATTTGCATGCTCACCTCAGGCGTTAAAAAGAGCTTGTCGCCATTCACTGGCGAAGAAAAGCGCACGCCCTCTTCGCTGATCTTGCGGCCCTTGCCATCGTCGCCACCCAGGCTCCAGACTTGAAAGCCACCGCTGTCAGTGAGCATGGGTTTGCTCCAGGCTTCAAAGCGGTGCAAACCGCCAAAGCGCTGCACCACGTCCAGCCCGGGGCGCATCCACAAGTGGAATGTGTTGGCCAGGATGATTTGCGCGCCCATCTCCAGCAGCGAGGAAGGCATCACACCCTTGACGGTGCCATAGGTGCCCACGGGCATGAACACCGGCGTTTCCACCACGCCATGGTTGAGCGTCAAACGCCCGCGTCGGGCCAAGCCCTCAATCTTGATAATGTCAAATGTCAACATGGTGAGTTTCGGCGTGTTATGAGGTCAGCGGCGGGCCAGCAACATGGCATCGCCATAGCTGAAAAAGCGGTACTTTTCGCGAATGGCGTGGTCATACAGCGCCATCACCTTGGCGTGCCCGGCCAAGGCGCTGACCAACATCATCAGCGTGCTTTTGGGCAGGTGAAAGTTCGTCACCAGGCAGTCCACCACCTGAAATTGGAAACCCGGGGTGATGAAGATATCGGTCTCGCCCGCAAAGGGCTTCAGTGTGCCGCCGCGCGCCGCAGACTCCAGCGCACGCAAGGTGGTCGTGCCCACAGCCACGATGCGCCCGCCTCTCGCCCGCGTGGCATGGATGGCGGCCACGGTGGCGGCACTCACTTCGAACCATTCGCTGTGCATGTGGTGCTCGCTCAAGGTGTCACATCGCACCGGCTGAAACGTGCCCGCGCCCACGTGCAAGGTCACGGCCGCGCGATGCACGCCCCGCGCTTGCAGCGCAGCCAACACGGCTTCGTCAAAGTGCAAGGCGGCTGTGGGCGCGGCCACGGCACCGTCGCGCGCGGCAAACACGGTTTGATATCGCCGCTCGTCGTCAACATCGTCAGCATGGGTGATGTAAGGCGGCAGTGGCACGTGGCCATGGGCCTGCAGCAAAACAAAAGCCGGGGCTGGAAAACGCAGATGAAAGAGGGCATCTTGTGGCCCCGCGCGGCCCAGCACCTCGGCATCAAAAGCATCAGCAAAACGCACAGTGGCGCCAGGGCGTGGCGACTTGCTGGCACGCAGGTGGGCCCACACCTCGTTGCCCGTTGGCAGCACACGTTCAACCAAGGCCTCCACCGCGCCGCCGCTGCGCTTCTTGCCAAAGAGACGCGCCTTGATGACTCGGGTGTCGTTGAAGACGAGCAAGTCACCCGTGCGCAGCAGCAAAGGCAAATCTTTGAAGATGCGATGCACTGGCGTCGTGCCGGTCGCATCCAACAAGCGCGAGGCGCTGCGTTCACTGGCCGGGTGCTGGGCGATCAGCTCTGCGGGCAGTTCGAAGTCAAAGTCCGCCACCATGAGCGGCGGCTGTGGTGATGCAGGGGGCATGGTGCGCAGGCTGTACCGGCCTGACAGAGTGAATGACGGAGTGAACAAGGGCGATGCAGGTTGAAGACCGATGCGACGCGGGCGGCGTGCCGCCTCGGGCCCAGAATTGTTCCATGGCCGCCGCCCCATCTTCCAGCCCACCCAGCGCGCCCGGTGAGCCAAGCAAGCCCCGCAGACAAGGCCTGAGTGCGCCCGCGCTGGCCATGCAACGTTTGGGCTTGGTGCGCGCCATCGACCTGGCCTTGCACCTGCCGCTGCGCTATGAAGACGAAACCCGCATCAGTGCCATCGGAACGCTGCACCATGGCGATGTGGCGCAGGTGGAAGGCGTGGTCACGGAATGCCACGTTGAAGAGCGCACACGCCGCCAGTTGTTGGTGCGCCTGGCCGACAACAGTGGTGAGCTGTTACTGCGCTTTCTTAACTTCTACGCCAGCCAGCAAAAGGCCTTTGCCCCGGGCAAACGCCTGCGTGCGCGCGGCGAAGTGCGCGGTGGTTTTGCCGGGCGCGACATGGTGCACCCGCTGTGCAAGGTCGTTGCAGAAGGCGCCGCCTTGCCCAACACCTTGACACCGGTGTACCCCAGCAGCGCACAGTTGCCTCAAGCGTACTTGCGCAAAGCCATTGCCTCGGCCTTGACGCGTGCACCGCTGACCGAGTTGATCGCCCCCGCCCTGGTGCCAGCGGGCCTGCCCAGCCTCAGCGAGGCCGTGCAGTTTTTGCACCACCCCAGCGCGGCAACAGACATCGCAGCGCTTGAAGACCGCAGTCATATCGCCTGGCAACGCCTGAAGTTTGACGAGTTGCTCGCCCAACAACTGGCCCAGGCCGAAGCCCACCGCGTGCGCGCCACTTTGCGCGCGCCGCCGCTGCATCCGGGTGGCTCGGCAGGTATGTGGGCGCGGTTTCGCAAAGTTTTACCGTTTGACCTGACGCATGCGCAAGAACGTGTCGTGGCCGAGATAAGGTTTGACATTGCCCGCAATCAACCCATGCACCGTTTGCTGCAGGGTGATGTCGGGTCGGGCAAAACGGTGGTGGCCGCGCTCGCCGCCGCCGTGGCCATCGACAGCGGCTGGCAATGCGCCTTGATGGCGCCCACCGAGATCTTGGCGGAGCAGCATTTCCGTAAGCTCGTAGGTTGGCTTGCACCCTTGGGTCTGACCATCGCTTGGCTCAGCGGCAGCCGCAAGGGCAAGGGCCGCAGGAAGATGTTGGAGCTGGTGGCCAACGGCCAAGCCCAGTTGGTCGTCGGCACGCACGCGGTCATTCAAGATGACGTGGTCTTTCACAAACTGGGCTTGGCGGTGGTGGACGAGCAGCACCGTTTTGGCGTGGCGCAGCGCCTGTCTCTACGCGCCAAGCTGGGCCCGCAACAAGAAGTTGGCGCCGAGCCGGGTACGTCACCCCTTGAGCCCCACTTGCTGATGATGAGCGCCACGCCCATCCCGCGCACGTTGGCCATGACCTACTTTGCCGACTTGGACATCTCCACGATTGATGAGCTGCCACCCGGCCGAACGCCCGTGCTGACCAAGATTTTTTCTGATCAACGGCGCGACGAAGTCATCACACGCATTGCTGGCGAAGTGCAGCAAGGGCGTCAGATTTACTGGGTGTGCCCGCTCATCGAAGAGTCTGAACACGTCGACCTGCAAAACGCCACGGCCACCCATGCGCTGCTCTGCGCTGCCCTGCCAAACGCCGTGGTCGGCCTCTTGCATGGCCGCATGAGCAGCGCTGAAAAGGCGGCGGTGATGCAACTCTTCACCAGCGGCGCCATGCATTTGCTGGTGGCCACCACGGTGATTGAAGTGGGTGTGGATGTGCCCAACGCGAGCCTGATGGTGATTGAACACGCCGAGCGTTTTGGCCTGGCACAACTGCACCAGTTGCGTGGCCGGGTGGGCCGGGGCGCGGTGGCCAGCGTGTGCGTGCTGATCTACACGGCGCCGCTGTCACCCACTGGCAAAGCGCGCTTGAAAGCCATGACCGAGACCAGCGACGGCTTTGAGATTGCGCGGCGCGACCTCGACATTCGCGGCCCCGGTGAATTCATGGGTGCACGCCAAAGCGGCGACGCCTTGCTGCGTTTTGCCGACTTGCAAGCCGACGACACTTTGTTGCAAGCCGCGCGCGACCTGGCGCCCCAGCTATGGCGCGACGCGCCGGACGCCGCACGCGCGCAAATCGACCGCTGGTTGGGCGGTAAAGCGGAATTCATGAAGGCCTGACGAGACCCCACACCATGACCTTGACCGAATTGAAGTACATCGTTGCCGTGGCTCGCGAAAAGCATTTCGGCCGTGCCGCCGAAGCCTGTTTCATCGCGCAGCCCACGCTCAGCGTGGCGGTGAAGAAGCTCGAAGAAGAGCTCGACGTGAAGATCTTCGAGCGTGCGGCCAACGAAGTAACGACCACGCCGTTGGGTGAAGCGATCGTGCGCCAGGCGCAGCAAGTGCTGGAACAAGCCGGCGCCATCAAAGAGATCGCCAAGCGTGGCAAAGACCCTTTGAGCGGCCCACTCGCGCTGGGCATCATCTACACCATCGGCCCCTACTTGCTGCCCGAACTGGTGAAAAACGCCATCGCCAAAACGCCGCAAATGCCGTTGATGCTGCAAGAGAACTTCACCGCCCGCTTGCTCGACATGCTGCGTTCCGGCGAGCTCGATTGCGCCATCATGGCCGAGCCCTTTCCCGACACGGGTTTGGCCATCGCCCCGCTGTATGACGAGCCCTTTGTGGTGGCCCTGCCCAAGGCACATGCGCTTGCCAAACGCAAACACATCAGCGCTGAAGAGTTGAAGCAGGAGACGATGTTGCTGCTCGGCACTGGCCACTGTTTCAGGGACCATGTGCTCGAGGTCTGCCCCGAATACGCGCGGCTGGCCAGCAACGCCGAAGGCATTCGAAAGAGCTTTGAAGGCTCGTCGCTGGAGACCATCAAACACATGGTGGCCTCGGGCATGGGCATCACGGTGGTGCCGCGTTTGTCGATCCCCGATGAGCCCTCAACCCATCTGCGCTACGTGCCTTTCAGCCCCCCCGTGCCCACGCGGCGTGTGGTGCTGGCATGGCGCAAGACTTTCACGCGCTACGAGGCCATTGCGGCGCTGCGCAACGCGGTCTATGTCTGCGAACTCAAGGGCGTGAAACGCTTGTCCTGAGGCCGCAAGCAAACAAGCGCCGGGTTTGTGCGGAAGGGGGGAATGCAAGGACGCGGGCGTGCCCGGATGATCATGCGTTTGTTCCCGGCGGCGCAGCAACGCAGCGCCGCAAGCCCATGTCAGAACTTGCTCTACAGGTGCGCCGTCGCCGCACTTTTGCCATCATTTCCCACCCCCACAACAGCCTCTGAGACAGGCGGGGTCAGGCCGCGACACGGCTGACCCTTTGGCGTGGTTTGCGCGAGGCAGGAGACGCGCGGGGTTGCGTAGGGCGTTTTCGGACACATGGCTCAAGGCCAACAACGGGAAGGAGCGCGCAGCGCTCGAAGAGCGAGGCGACCGCGAAGGTCTGGGCGTGCGCATCACGCCCAAGGGCAAGATCACCTTCCAGCTTCGCTACCGCTATCAGGGGACTGCCAAGCGTCTAGACCTCGGCAGCTATCCGCTGATGTCGCTCAAGGAGGCACGAAGCGAGGCGCAGCGCCTGCGCGCGCAGCATGAGCAGGGCCACGACCCACAGATCGTTCGCCTCCTTGAAAAGCACGCTGCCCTGCGGCCCGGCATCGCCGAGCGCATCCCGATCAATACCGGTGGCGTAACGATTGACGCGGGGCAAGAACACCGTGAATCAGCATCGCGGGCCCGATGGCATAGATCACCACCTCATCGCTCTGGGCGTTGACTTTTAGGAACTCAACAGAAGCCTCGGCGTTGCACCGCCATTCGAAGTCTCCCTCGCTTGGCGGTTTCATGATCGCCATCAAGCGATTGGGATCAAGGCGGCGCGCCATCAGGACTTTGCTCTCTGTTCTGGCAACTGGCGGAACCCCGGATAAGCGAATGCGCCTGCGATCTTCTCGCAGTCTCTTTCTGAAGCGCCGGTAGCGCGGGCAGTGGCATACCAAGTGCTCTGCACCTGCGCTTCCATCGCACCTAATATCTCTCCGGCCTGTACCGGGTCAAGCAGGAATCGCGCGCTCTGCGAGAGCAGGTTGCCCACGTTTGCAAAACGGCCCGCTTCGCCGCACTCCATAGCCAGGTCACGGTGTTCCATGCTGACCGGCACGGCAGGTGTCAGGTCATAGGCGGGGGAGAGTTTCCAGTCAGCTTCTTTCGCGATCAGAGCGTGGTTGCGCGGGTGATCGTCGATGTTCGAGATTAGCGCGTTGAAGCACATGCGGCGGAACAGCTCGGCTGCGTTCTGTGCCGGTTCGGCGCAGACACGCCGAATTTCTTCGGCGAGCAGCACGTAGGACCATTTGTCGCGTGACTGGTAGTTGTCTTCTGCGCGCAGCAGAGTGAGGGCCGAGATCATTCGTGTGCGCAGGTATCCGGCTGCTGTTTTTTTGCGGTCGAAGCGTTTGACGAGCAAGACATCCCGCCCGCCGACGCCAACGACCCGGCTTTCGGCTGTCGTAAGGCCGCAAGCCCGCGCAAGGTTCAGCATCGCGTGCTCGACCCTGGCGCAGTTCCATGTGTCGTCGGGCCGGTTGAACTTCGCAATCCACAGCCCGGCCTCGTCTTCGACAACGGCCTTTGGGCGCGCGCCGCCCATCGAGGTGCCGATCACCAGCAGCTTCTCGACCTGATCGTGATCATCGGCAACATGACGATGACCATCACCGTCACCAGCAGCAGGCAGGTCCTCGTCGGCCATGATGGCATCGGCGATGACCTGCACCTTCTCCAGATCGAGCGTCTGGTTGAAGGCGCGCTTCGGCGCAGGCGGGGTCTGGTTCAAACCGAAGCCGAGCGCCCCGGCGCGGTCGTCCGGGGAGTACAGCAGGTACTCCATCTCTCCCGGTTGTGCCTTGCCAAGATGGCGCTGGATGACGCGGCGACCCCAATAGTC
>JAYVRO010000463.1:0-3680 GCA_043776165.1 Rubrivivax sp.
CCCACGTCCAACAAAGGAGTTTTCATGAGATTGACCACCAAGGGACGTTTTGCAGTCACTGCCATGATCGATTTGGCCATGCGTTCGGGCAACGGTCCGGTCGCATTGGCCGCGATCAGTCAGCGCCAGCACATTTCGCTGTCTTACCTGGAGCAGTTGTTTGGCAAGTTGCGTCGCCAAGAGCTGGTGGAGAGCACACGTGGCCCCGGCGGTGGTTACGCCTTGGGCCGTGCTGCGGCTGACATCACGGTGGCCGACATCATCGTGGCCGTTGATGAAGCCCTTGACGCCACCGGCTGCGCTGGCAAAGAAAACTGCATGGGTGACGACGCTGGTCGGTGCATGACGCACAACCTGTGGGCCAGCTTGAACGACAAGATGATCGAGTTCCTGAGCGCCATCTCCTTGAAGAAATTGGCCGACGAACAATTGGCGCTCGGCTTGGGTTTGGACGACGCGCCTGTAAAGCGCGCCATCTCCAACCAGCCGGTGGTCAAGCCCATCAGGATCACCGCGCCGAACTCTGTGTTTGCCTTGGGCAATTCCTTCCTGAAGTGAGGCCGCGCCACGTGTCCTCTTTCACCTTCTTCATTCGACATTCTTAACATTTCACATGACTCCGCACTTTCCCATCTACATGGACTACGGCGCTACCACGCCTTGCGACCCGCGCGTTGTTGACGCCATGATCCCTTGGCTGCGCGAACACTTTGGCAACCCCGCATCCCGCAGTCACGCCTGGGGCTGGGAGGCCGAAGAAGCGGTTGAAAAAGCGCGTGTGCAAGTCGCCGAACTGATCAACGCTGACCCGCGTGAAATTGTTTGGACATCGGGTGCGACAGAGTCCATCAACCTGGCCATCAAAGGTGCCGTTCATTTCTACAGCTCGCGCGGCAAACACATCATCACCGTGAGAACCGAGCACAAGGCTGTGCTTGACACCACGCGCGAGTTGGAACGCCAAGGTTTCGAGGTGACTTACCTCGAAGTGCAAGAAGACGGTTTGCTCGACCTCGACCGGTTCAAGGCCGCTTTGCGCCCCGACACCGTCCTTGTGTCAGTGATGCTCGTCAACAACGAGATCGGCGTGATTCAAGACATCCCGGCCATTGGTGCCATGTGCCGCGAGCGTGGCATCTTGGTGCACGTGGACGCCGCGCAAGCCACGGGCAAGGTAACGATCGACATGAGCACATTGCCGGTTGATTTGCTCAGCCTCGCGTCGCACAAAACCTATGGCCCCAAAGGCATTGGCGCGCTCTATGTGCGCCGTAAACCACGGGTTCGGCTGGAAGCGCAAATGCACGGTGGCGGCCACGAGCGTGGCATGCGCTCGGGTACCCTGCCGACGCACCAATGTGTGGGCATGGGCGAAGCTTTTCGCATTGCCAAGTTGGAAATGGGTACCGAGATCGAACGCATTCGCATGCTGCAAAAGCGTCTGATCGACGGCATCTCTGGCATGGAGCAAGTGTTCATCAACGGCCACCTTGAGCGGCGCGTACCCCACAACATCAATGCCTCGTTCAACTTCGTCGAAGGTGAGTCACTCATCATGGGCGTGAAGGGTTTGGCCGTGTCCTCGGGTTCGGCTTGCACCTCGGCCAGCTTGGAGCCCAGCTACGTGTTGCGCGCATTGGGCCGCAGTGATGAGCTGGCGCACTCAAGCTTGCGCATGACGATTGGCCGCTTCACCACGGTGGAAGAAATCGACTACGCCGTGGCGACTTTGCATGATCGCGTGGCCAAGCTGCGTGACCTCTCACCCCTGTGGGAGATGTTCAAGGACGGCGTGGACATCGCGTCGATTCAATGGACGGCGCACTGAGCGTTTGTCCAACTCACTGATCCAGGAGAACTTAAATGGCATACAGCGACAAAGTGGTGGACCACTACGAAAACCCGCGCAACGTGGGCGGTTTTGACAAGGGCGACGAGAGCGTGGGCACCGGCATGGTCGGCGCACCGGCTTGCGGCGACGTGATGAAGTTGCAGATCAAGGTCAATGCCCAGACGGGCCTCATCGAAGACGCGCGCTTCAAGACCTACGGCTGTGGTTCGGCCATTGCGTCGTCGTCACTCGTCACCGAGTGGGTCAAGGGCAAAACGCTGGACCAGGCCATGACGATCAAGAACACGCAGATTGCCGAAGAATTGGCCCTGCCGCCCGTCAAGATTCATTGCTCCATCCTGGCTGAAGATGCCATCAAGGCGGCTGTTCAAGACTACAAAGCAAAACATGGCGTGACGGCAGTAACTGAAGGCGCGGCAACGCACTGAACCATGGCCATCACCTTGACAGAAGCGGCGGCGCGCCATGTGTCGCGCTACATCACCCGCCGAGGCAAAGGCGTGGGCGTGCGCCTGGGCGTGAAGACCACTGGCTGCTCAGGCTTAGCCTACAAGCTCGAATACGCCGACGACGTGGCACCCGAGGACGTGGTCTTTGAAGACCATGGCGTGAAGGTGCTGGTTGACCCGAAAAGCCTGCCCTATCTGGAAGGCACCGAGCTCGATTTTGTGCGCGAGGGCCTCAACGAAGGCTTCAAGTTCCACAACCCACGCGAAAAAGACCGCTGCGGTTGCGGGGAATCCTTTCGCGTCTAACCTTTCACATCACACAACAAGGCGCGGGGCTTTGACCGCGCCTTGTTCGTTTTCAGCTTGATGTTTTTTCCATGACTCGATCCATCGTTCGACCTGAGGACAAACACATTCTCGATGTGCAGGCATCGCTGGCCGCTGAGGTTCAATTCCTCGTTGCACCTTCAGCGCGCGGGCAAGGCGTTGGGCGTGCCTTGCGGGTCGCACCATGAAGCTCGACGACGACGACTTCACACTCTTTGGTGTGCCGCCGCAATTTGGGCTGGACGGCGGCGCCTTGGACGCGCGTTGGCGCGAGCTACAAAGCGAAGTCCATCCCGACCGTTTTGCCGCGCAAGGCAATGCCGCGCAACGTGTGGCAATGCAATGGGCCGTGCGGGTGAACGAGGCTTATCGCCGCTTGAAAGACCCGCTCGCGCGCGCTGCTTACCTGTGCGAACTGCGCGGTGTGGCCATCGATGCTGAGTGCAACACCGCTATGCCCACCGCTTTTTTGATGCAACAAATGCAGTGGCGCGAGGAACTGGACGAGGCCGACAGCGAAGTGGCCATTCAGGCCATCGATGACAAGGTGGCGAGCCGCGAGCGCGAAATCCTCGCCGATGTTGCACTTCGACTTGACACGAATGCTGACAACTCCGGTGCAGCCGCCTTGGTGCGCGCCCTGATGTTTGTGAAGCGCTTTCGCCAAGACATTGCCAAACGGCTGGATGCGCTGGACAGCAGCGCGTAATTCGCCCAGGCCAGCCTCAACCCAACCCAACCCGACTGATCAAATCTCGCAAATTTCTCTCATGGCACTGCTGCAAATCTCCGAACCCGGCCAGTCACCCGACCCCCACCAGCGGCGTTTGGCCGTCGGCATCGACCTGGGCACCACCCATTCGTTGGTGGCCGCGCTGCGCCACGGTGTGGCCGAATGTTTGCCCGACGAGCAGGGCCGCGTGCTCTTGCCTTCAGTGGTCCGCTACCTTGAAAAAGGCCGTCGGCAAATAGGCTTTGAGGCCCGCGCAGCGCAGGTCGAAGACCCGCAAAACGCCGTCGCATCGGCCAAGCGTTGGATGGGACGCAAGCTG
>JAYVRO010000464.1:0-12915 GCA_043776165.1 Rubrivivax sp.
GTCATAGGCCTTGGCTTTGACTTCGTCGGCGTGGCGCCAAACAGGCGGCATGCCGGGTTGATTGGCGGGCAACAAACTGCCGCCAAAACACACCCTGTAGTGCACGTCGGGACGCGGAAATTCCCAGGGTGTGCCTTCTTCGAGCCAAGGGTCGGGCCGCTCGACCTGCCGCCCGGCTTCAATGCTCTGCGCGAACATGCCAAACTCGTAACGGATGCCGTAGCCAAACGAGGGCAAGCCCAGCGTGGCCATCGCGTCGAGAAAACACGCTGCCAAGCGCCCCAGCCCGCCATTTCCCAGCGCCGCATCGGGCTCGGTGGCGGCCAGGTCTTCTAGCCGGATGGCATAGGTTTTTGCAACTTCCGCGGCGTTGCTTTCCAGTCCCAGGGCCGCCAAGGCGTTGCCCAGAGTGCGACCCATCAAGAATTCCATCGACAAGTAGTTCACGCGGCGTGCTCGCGCGGCGCGGTCGAGCGTGTCGTTGGCCACCCAACGTTGGGATAAGTGCTCCCTGGCCGAAAGCGCCAGCGCGTGCATGATGTGGGCCGGTTGGGCGCTTGTGGGCTCGGTGCCTACGGTGGCGAGCAAGTGGTGTTGAGTGCGATCGTTCAAGGTGGATGGGCTGTTGGGGAGGTTCTGCATGGTGCACAGGAGTGTGTTGGACCCGCTGAAATGCGGTCAATGCATGTTCGCCAGTATGCCGTGCAGTACAGCGACACTCGCCACGCACAGCCACCGGTAGCGACTGTGTTCGTTGTCTAAGAAGGTCATTTGTGGTTGATGTCGTTTACTGAAGTTTTGAAGTCAATCGAAGGAGAAGAACATGAGCACGGATGACTTTGCCCACCGCCTGACATTGCCCAAGCGCGCCATCGCGCTGGTGCTCGCCGGTGGCCGTGGCAGCCGCTTGATGAACCTGACCGACCGCCGCGCCAAACCTGCGGTCTACTTTGGTGGCAAGTTTCGCATCGTCGATTTCGCTCTATCGAACTGCCTCAACTCGGGTATTCGGCGCATCGGTGTCATCACTCAATACAAGAGCCACAGCCTCTTGCGGCATCTGCAACGTGGTTGGGGTTTTTTAAAGTCGGAAGTGAACGAGTTTGTTGACCTGCTGCCCGCGCAGCAACGCACAGACGACGAGTCCTGGTACCGCGGTACGGCGGACGCCGTCTACCAAAACCACGATATCTTGGAGAGCTACCGCGCTGACTACGTGGTGGTACTGGCAGGCGACCATGTTTACAAGATGAACTACGCCTTGATGCTGGCCGATCACGCGGATCATGGCCTGCCGTGCACCGTGGGCTGCATCGAGGTGCAGCGCAGCGAAGCCCATGCCTTTGGCGTGATGGGCATCGACGAGAACCGGCGCATCTTGTCATTCGTCGAAAAGCCCACCGACCCACCCCCCATGCCGGGCAAGAACCATCGTTCGCTGGCCAGCATGGGCATCTACATCTTCACTGCCAAGCACCTGTACGCCGAGCTGGCGCGCGACATGGCCGACCCCCATTCGAGTCACGACTTCGGCAAAGACATCATTCCCAAGCTCGTGCGTGACGGCGCCGCCATGGCCCACCCCTTCGAGAAGAGCTGCGTAGGTCACATGGGTGGCAGTGAACCCTATTGGCGTGACGTCGGCACTGTGGACGCTTACTGGGACGCCAACATCGACCTCACCGCCACCGACCCCTTGCTCAATATGTACGACGAGACCTGGCCCATCTGGACACATCAGCAGCAGCTGCCACCGGCCAAATTTGTGCACAACCATGGGGATCGTCGCGGTTTGGCACTGGAGTCCATCGTTTCGGGCGGATGCATCGTCTCGGGCGCAGTGGCGCGCTCGGTTCTCTTCTCGCAGGTGCGGGTGCACTCGTTCGCCAATGTGAACCTCTCGGTGCTTCTGCCCGAAGTGATCGTGGGGCGTGGCGCGCGGCTTACCAAGGTGGTTGTTGACCATGGCTGCGTCATCCCTGAAGGCTTGGTGATCGGCGAAGACGAGCAGGCCGATGCTGCACGCTTCCACCGCACCGCAGCGGGTGTGACATTGGTGACGGCCGACATGCTGCGCGCTTTGGGATGAGCACATCCGCATGAACTCGACCAGCGCCCGCGCCATGAAGGTGCTGCACGTTGCCGCCGAGGCTTACCCCCTCATCAAGACCGGTGGCCTGGCCGACGTGTTGGCCGGTTTGCCGCCAGCGCAGTTGGCCTTGGGCGCCGATGTGCGCCTGCTCTTGCCCGGCTACCCTGCTGTGTTGGCGGGCGTTGAAGACGCACGCTTGGTGGCCGACATCGGCCCCGCATTGGGCGCCTTGCGCGTGCGTGTATTGCTGGCCCGCATGCTCGGCTCCGCGATGCTGGTTTATGTCATCGACGCGCCTTACCTCTACCGGCGCAACGGCAGCCCCTACGAAACCAGCGAGGGCCACGCCTGGGCTGACAACGCCCAACGTTTCACCTTACTCTCCTTGGTGGCCGCGCACCTGGCCACCAGCGACGTTGACGCTGAGTGGACGCCCGATATCGTGCATGCGCACGATTGGCATGCGGCCTTGACACCTGCGTTTTTGGCCGCACACGGCGCGGGGTCAGCGCGTACGGTTTTCACCATCCACAACCTCGCGTTTCAGGGCCTGTTCCCTTTGGCCGATGCGGCCTTGCTCGGCCTGCCAGCACACCAACTCACAGCCGCAGGCATGGAGTTCCACGGCCAGCTCAGCTTCATGAAAGCAGGTCTGATGTACGCCGACCACGTCACCACCGTGAGCCCGCGCTATGCGAATGAGATCACCACGCCCGAGATGGGCTGCGGGCTCGATGGTGTGCTGCGCGCACTGGTGAGCAAGCCCTGTATCAAACTCACCGGCATCCTCAACGGCATTGACACTGCGCTATGGAACCCGGCGCACGACAGGGCCATTGAACAGGCCTTCGACGCCGTTGCGCCTCAAGGTAAAAGGGCCAACAAGCGCGCCCTTCAACGCGAACTGGGCCTCGCGCCGAGCGACGACGTCATGCTGCTCACCGTGGTGAGCCGCTTGACCAGTCAAAAGGGCCTGGACCTGGTGCTGCAAGCCATGCCTGCGCTGATTCAAGCAGGCGCGCAATTTGCCATTCAGGGCACCGGTGAGGGCGTACTGCAAACAGCCTTCAAAGCCATGCAACACGCCCACCCTGAGCAAGTGTCGGTGTACATCGGCTACGACGAAGACCGGGCGCACAGACTCATTGCCGGGGCCGATGCCATCGCTGTACCTTCACGTTTTGAGCCCTGTGGTTTGACCCAGCTCTATGGCCAACGTTATGGCACCTTGCCTATCGTGCGCAGCGTGGGTGGTCTGGCTGACACGGTGGTGGACGCTACCCCCGAGCGGCGCGCTGAAGGCACCGCGAGTGGATTTGCTTTTGAAGCCGCTACCGCAGCGGCCTTTGAGGGCTGCGTGCTGCGGGCGCTGGCTTGTTGGCGCAACCCAGACCAGTGGGCCAACTTGATGAACCACGTGATGGGTTTGGACCGGTCTTGGGCGCGCCCGGCTCAACAGTACTTGGCTCTTTACGCGCAGCTTGGCTGACGTGGCCTGCGACGATGAGCGACCGATTGGGAAGTGATGATCGACGACATGTAAAAGCAGAGGTGCTCAGAAGATATTGACACCACTGCTGTCGGCTTTTTCTGCGTCAAGGTCATCTGAAACGTTGGCCACTTGGAAAATGTTGAAAAGTGCCGCCATCCAGGGCGGCTCTTTTTCGTCGCCGCCCAGTGGGTCTTGCGGTAACACGCGGTGGCGCAAGACCAATTGCGCCATCAGCATGCGGCGCGCCGAGCCCGTGCCGGCGGACTCCCAGGCCATGGCGAGCGCGCTGGTCACGTGGTACAGCGCCGAGGCCACCTGGCGTGCCATGAACTCGCTCGACTGCCCCGCAGCGGCCACGCTGCTGGCGCGCGCCAGAGTCCGCGTGATCGTTGATTCGAAAACAGTGCGGGCTGTGGAATGCAAGGGTGTGGCCATCAACAGGCTGCGCCAGTGGGCTTCCAGTGCGGGCAGCGCAGCATCCTTGCGAATGGCGCGCAAAACATCCAGGGCCACGATGTTGCTCGTGCCTTCCCAGATGGAGCCCAGGTGCGCGTCTCGCACCAATCGCGGGTCGCTCCAGTCTTCGATGTAGCCGCAACCACCGCGCACCTCCATGGCGTCGCCCGTGACCTTGCGCGCATCGCGGCAAGCGCGGAACTTGATGAGTGGTGTGAGGATTCGCGTCAGTGCATAGGCGCCAGGCTCGTCAGCGTCTGCGCGACGCAAAGCATCAGCGGTCTGGAAGACCATGCTGCGCGCTTGCTCTGTAGGCAACATCAGCTTGACGAGTTGTCGGCGCATCAGCGGCATGTCGACCAAGCGCCGTTTGAAGGCCTGGCGTTCACGGGCCACAAAGAGGGCCTCGCTGAGCGCTCGGCGCATCAGACCCGCCGCTCGAACGCCGTTGGACAGCCGCGAGTTGTTGACCATGTCGGCCATCTGTACAAAACCACGCCCGGCTTGACCCACGAGCCAAGCTCTGGCGCCGCCCAAGCGGATCTCACCGCTGGCCATCGAGCGTGTGCCGAGTTTTTCTTTCAAACGCACGATGTGATGGGCGTTCGTGGAGCCGTCGGGCAAGCGACGCGGCAGGAGAAAAAGCGATACGCCGTTCAATCCTGGCGCGGCGCCGTCAATGCGCGCCAAGACCATGGCCAAGTCAGCGTCAGGGTTCGAGCAAAACCACTTGTCGCCGTGCAACAGATAGCTCTCGCCATCGGGCACTGCGCGTGTGGCCGTGGCTGCGACGTCAGAGCCGGCGCCTTGTTCGGTCATGAACATGGCGCCTTGCGTCAATTCGTCAAAAACTTGGGTCGTGAGCTTTGCAAGGTAACGTGTTACCAACGACGGCGAGCCAAACTTGCGCAGCGTACGGGTCAATGAATCGGTCATTGACAAAGGGCAACAAACGCCAAATTCAGCCTGCACAAAGAGATACGTCAACGCGTATTTGGCAGCCGGTGGCAGTGGTTCACTCCAGCCCAGCACACCGCCGCGGTGCGACATGGCAGCCAAGCCGTATTGGCTGAAGGCCACGCGTTCGAGTTCGACATAGGCCGGGTGCTTGATGACACTTTGCAGGTCCTGGCCACTGCGCGTGCGGTGTTGCAGTTGCGGCGGGTTCTTGTCGGCGGTGTGCGCCAAGCTGTCGAGCACACCACCCACCAAACCACCCAGGTGTGCCAAGTGCGGTAACAAGTGGGCGAGCAGCGCTGCGGGCAAATACAGTTTTAACAATTCACCCAACTCGGGGTCGGAGTTGAAGAGATTGGTGCCGTGCTGATCAGGCACGGGGTGCGGTGCGTCGGCGATGGTCTACTCCTGAAAGGTGGTTCAAGACTAAGGCAGTGTTGTCCGTGGCTGGAGGGGCGATTTTCCGTGTGATCATTCGCTGTGATTGGCCTGCCTAAGTCGCCACTTTTTGCACCGGCGTCAACATCAAACTTCCCTTGTTAATTTTATGAAGCCAGAGTTCCAAGACCTCAACCCTGCACCGCGCCTCATGATGGGCCCCGGCCCTGTGAACGCCGACCCCCGCGTGTTGCGCGCCATGTCGATGCAAATGTTGGGGCAGTTTGACCCGCAGTTTCGTAGCTACATGGCGCAGACTTCCACGCTTTATCGCGGGGTCTTTCAGACACAAAACCGCTGGACGTTGATGATCGACGGCACGGCCCGCAGCGCGATAGAGGCGGCCTTGGTGTCGCTCATCGAGCCAGGCGACAAAGTGCTGGTGCCTGTGTTTGGGCGCTTTGGCCATCTCAAGGTGGAGATCGCCCAGCGCTGTGGCGCCGAGGTTCGCGCCATTCATGCCACATGGGGCACGGTCTTCAGGCCGGAGCAACTGGAAGCCGAGATCAAGGCCTTTGGCCCCAAGCTGGTGGCCGTGAGCCACGGCGACACCTCCACCACCATGGCCCAGCCCCTGGATGATCTGGGGCGCATTTGCCGCGCGCACGATGTCTTGCTTTACGTCGACGCCACGGCGACATTGGGCGGCATGAATTTCCCGGTGGATGAATGGCAGATCGACATTGCCAGCGCAGGTCTGCAAAAGTGTTTGTCAGGGCCTTCGGGCATGGGCCCATTGACGCTCAACGATCGCGCTGAAGCGCGCATCCAGCGTCGCCGCCACACCGAGCAAGGGTTGCGGGCGCCAGGCATGGAAGAAGGCGAGGGCGCCATCATTCGCTCCAACTATTTCGACCTGGCCATGGTCATGGACTATTGGTCAGACAAGGCCCTGAACCACCACACCGAAGCCACCACCATGCTCTATGGTGCGCGTGAATGTGGTCGCATCATCTTGTCTGAAGGGTTGTTCAATGCGTTCGAGCGACATGCCCGCACCTCCCGCGCCGTGGTGGCCGGTGTCACGGCGATGGGCTTGAAGGTGTTTGGCGACTTGACGCACAAGATGGCCAACGTCACGGGTGTCTACATCCCAGACAGCGTTGAAGGCGAGACCGTGCGACGCCAGATGTTGTTGACCTTTGGCATCGAAATCGGCACCTCGTTTGGCCCCCTGCATGGCAAGATCTGGCGCATTGGTGCAATGGGCTACAACGCCCGGCCTGACACCGTGCTCAGCACGCTGAGCGCGCTTGAAGCTTGTTTGGCCGCAGCGGGGGCCCAGGTACCTCGGGGCGCTGCGGTAGACGCGGCGCTGGCGGCCTATCAACACGCCGAGGGCTGAGCGCCGTGACCGACGCACTGCTTGTGGCAATTGGCGGTAACGCCACGCACCCGGAAAACATCCGTGGCACGACCGAAGAACAAGAGGCCGTGGCGGCCAGCGCTGCGCGCACCTTGCTGCCACTGGTGCGCGCAGGCAGCCAACTGCTCATCACCCATGGCAATGGCCCGGTGGTGGGCAAGATCTTGTTGCGCATGATGCTCACCCGCGAGCAAATTCCACCCATGCGGCTCGATGTTTGCGTGGCGCACAGTCAGGGTGGCATTGGCTACATGCTGATGCAAGGGTTGGAGAACGAACTGCGTCGCGCCGGCATTGAACGCCAGGTGGCATGTTTGTTGACTCAGGTCGAAGTGGACCCGAATGACCCGGCGTTCAGCAACCCCAGCAAACCCATTGGATCGTTTTTTTCCGAGGCCCAAGCGCAGGCCTTTGAGGCCAAGGGCTGGGCGATGATGGAAGACGCTGGGCGCGGTTGGCGCCACTGTGTGCCGTCACCTGAGCCGCGCGCCGTGGTGCATGTGGGCATGATCCAGGCCATGCTGGCCACCGGCGCCGTGGTCATCGTGGGCGGTGGTGGTGGCATCCCCGTCGTGCGCAATGCGGCGGGCGATTGGCAGGGCGTGCAAGCTGTCATCGACAAAGACCTGGCCTCAGCCCTGTTAACGCGCACCTTGCGAATCCCAACTTTGTTGGTCCTGAGCGCCGTTGACAAGGTGGCGGTGCACTTTGGCAAGCCCCAACAGCGATGGTTGGACACCGTGACGGCGTCTGAATTGCGCACGCTGCAAGCCCAAGGCCACTTCGCCAAAGGCAGCATGGGCCCCAAGGTTGAGGCCGCTCTGCGCCACGTGGAAGGTGGTGGCAAACGAGCCATCATTGCTCACCTGGACAACGCGTTGGCGGCTGTTGAAGGGCGCACCGGCACGCATGTCGTTCCAGATTGACGTTGCGGGCCACGGGGCGTTGGCCGCATTGGCCGAATTGGACCATGGTGGCGGTGTGGTGCGCGCAGTGTTCCAGCGCAGTTGTTATTTGGAATGCGCGCAGGGCCGCCACATTTGTGTGGGCGACGTCAGCATCGGGCGTGGGCCCATCAACGCTTTGATGCGGCACTTTGTGGCGCCCGAAAGAGGGCAGCGGGTCGGGGTGTCGCTGAAACACGCCAGGCTGTGGCAACAGCCCAAGTTGAACGTTTTACCTTGGACGACCGAGGTCGTTGCACATTTGACATGGGCGGCGCAGGGCCGGATTCCTCAGGACGGCCTGGGTGGGCTGATCACGGGTGCGACTTCACCGCTCATCGCGCGTGCGCGACCGGCACTCGATGCGCTGGCGGTGTGGTTGGCATCGCGGCAGAAATCAACCTCACAGGCCCAAGGCTTGATCGGCCTGGGCCCAGGGCTCACGCCTTCCGGCGACGACTACTTGGTGGGCTTACTCATTGGCCTGCGCGGCATGGGTCACCCGGTTTTGGCCGATCGTTTGTGGGCGTGGTTGGAGCCCTTGTTGGCCACGGCCACCAACGCCATCAGCGCGTCACATTTGCAAGCCGCAGCCACTGGCGAGGGCCACGAGGTGTTGCACGACTGCATTCACGCCGTCAGCCAAGGTCAAGCGTTAGAAGCCGCGCTCGCAGCGCTGGCATGCGTCGGGCATTGCTCGGGCTGGGATGCTTTGGCTGGCGTTGTAGCAGCGGCCCAAATCGTGCAAGGCAGGGCTGCGCAAGGCAACTTGGACAACGCCGTCCATTGAGCGCGGAGTCATGAGTCCGTAACTCAGTACCGGGTACAGGCTCAGTTCACCATCGCCGCGGCCCACTGTGCGGCTTGCGCGTTGGAGCTGGCTACCAAGACACCCGCAGCGCGCAGCAAGTCGGCTTGCCGCGCATAACCTTGTGGGTCACTGTCAGTGCCGGTGATCGACGCCACCACCGGGGCGCGGCCAAGGCTGGCGCCCAGTGCTTCAACCAACACGGCGGCGGGGTTCTCGTGTGCGCCGTAGCCAATGACCATGTCGACCAGCAAGACGGCGGTGTCGGCCTGGGCCAAGGCTGCGCGCACGTGGTCGTTTCTGATGTCAGGCTCCAACATGGGGTGTGGGCGGCCACGCGTGTACTCATCGTCGCCAAGGTCAAGAAAGACGTGCGATGCGTTGTCTGTCGCGCCGGGTACGGCGGCGTTTGACGCCACGGGCAAACCGGCTGCCAGAAAAATGATCTGCGCTTCGGCGCACAAGGTGCCGCCACAGAACAGCCCCCGAACGCTGCCGCGTTGCATGGGCAAGGTTGGTGGCACCGGGCCGTCGACGGACTTGCCAAGGGCCAGCTCGGCGGCTTCGCGCAGGGTTCGCGCAAAAACGGCGTTGGCTGGCAAGGGCAATTCGTCCAGCCCCAAGAAGCAGATCACACAAGGCTTGCCGATGGATGCCACCCGCGCCAACACGCGTTCAGCCACCTCACGGGCGGGCGGTTTGGAGATCAGCACGATGGTCTGGGTGGCAGGGTCGCGGCCCAGTGCATCCAAGGCGTCGAGCGTGGCGATGGCGCCGACACGTGCGTCCAAGTCACGCCCACCCACACCAATGCCATGTGAGACACCGGCGCCAGCACGCGCCAACAGGCAAGACACCTCTTGCAGTCCCGTGCCCGAGGCTGACACGATGCCTACCGATCCGCGTGGTACAGCGTTGGCAAAAGCAATCGGCGTGCCCGCAATCAACGCTGTGCCGCAGTCCGGTCCCATCATGAGCAGGCCACGCTCGTGGGCCAATTGTTTGAGATTGATTTCCTCGTCAAGTGAAACGTTGTCCGAGAACATCAGCACATGCAGTCCACGCTCCAGCGCGCGGCGCGCTTCATGCGCCGCGTATTCACCGGGCAGGGAGATCAAGGCCAGATTCGCATCGGCCAGCAAACCGTGCGCGCCGGCCAGGCTGCGCGCGCGCACAGACCCCGCCACAGCGCTCTGTGCCTTTTCTGCGAGAAAGCCCTCAGCTGCCTGCAACGCCGCGTCGGCCTGTGCTTGTGTTGCCGCCCGTACAGCAATGATCAAGTCGTTGGCGCCGGCGTCTTGGCCAGGGGTGGCCAGCAATCGTGCATCCAGCAACAAGGCCTTGTTCGAGGGGCTTGCCATCATCAGCGAGGCTTCCTCCACACCCTCCAGGGCGGCCACGCGGCGTGAAACGCGCATCAAGGC
The DNA here is from genome assembly GCA_043776165.1 of Rubrivivax sp. Classification (GTDB taxonomy): domain Bacteria; phylum Pseudomonadota; class Gammaproteobacteria; order Burkholderiales; family Burkholderiaceae_C; genus Rubrivivax. Next base: position 9,978 of record JAYVRO010000464.1, read on the forward strand.
CACGGAGTCCAAATACCTGCCGCGATCCACGCGGTTCACTGTGTGTGTCATGTCTGGTTTTGGTTCTGAGATGCCGAAGTTCTGGCGGTGGTTTGCGCGGTGGTTTGCGAAGCAACTTCGGCCAAGGCCACCAAGGCCTTTTCGAAGCAAGCCAGCGGCGCGCGCGACACACCTGCCCCAATCTGACCCACACCCGCCAGCCGATGCGCAATGCCGGTATTGATGGCCGGCGCGATGCCGGTTTCGACCACCAAACGAACATCAATGCCCGAGGAAACGCCGGCAAATTCCAGGGCCGGAATGGCCCACTTGGGGTTGCGTGCGGGTGCAATCTCGCTCATTGTCTGGCTGTAGCCCACGGCACCTTGAAATCCGCCAGCGCCAACAAACCCGGCCACAGCGGGCGCGGCGGCCATGGCAAAAGCACCCAGGCCAATGGCTTCCAAGATGGCCGAGTCGCCGATGTCGGGGTTGGCGTCGGCCTCGGTAAAACCTGGGAAATACAAGCCCTGGGGCATCTCGACAGGCGCCGTGAACCAGCGTTCACCCAGGCCCGCCACCCGGATGCCAAATTCAGTCCCGTTGCGGCACATCGCCGTGACCAGCGTGGCATCGGGCGTGCCCTTCACGGGGTCAAGAATGGACTTGGCCATGGCCATGGCGATGTTCAAAAAGAACTGGTCATTGGCGGCCATGAAGTCGAGCGCTCGCGCCAGCGCATCAGGCTCAGCTGTGCCCGCCGATGCGCGTGCCAAGGCCGGTGCCAGTTGGCGTACCAAAAGTGATGAACAAGCCACGTTGCGCTGATGCATCTCGTCACCCATGGCAAGCCCGCGCGCAATGAGCGGCGCCAGCGCCACACCGCCTGTGGCGCGCAGTGCTTTGCCCAATAAAGGACCCAGCGAATCGCGCATCCAAGCCAAGCGGTTCAGCACTTCAGCGTCGTTGCCACCAAAGCGCATGACCTTGCCCAAGCCCTCATTGATCATGCACAGCGCGCGGTTGCCTTCGCTGCGGTTTTCCACCACAAAAAGCGGCATGTTTCGCGTGGTGATGCCGGTCATGGGCCCCACGGCACCGTGGTGATGGTTCGGGGCAAAGCGCACGCCGCCCGAAGCGGCCAGGTCGTGGGCTGAATCAAGGTCAGTTGCCCAGCCCTCAAACACCAGCGCGCCACACACGGCGCCTCGAAGCGGGCCGCACATTTGCCCCCAACTCAGCGGCGGGCCTGCGTGCAAGATCAAGCGTTCTGCCGCAAGTTCAGGTATCAGTTCGTAGGCTGGACGCACGTCCGTCAGCACCGGGTCTGCAGCCAGCACGCGCTGCATCACAGCCGCGTTGGCTTGGGTGATGCGGGCACTGCAGCGGTCCAGGGTGCTGAGCGCTGTCAGAAGCTCGGGGCGGCCACCGGCGGGTGGTGTCCATTGCACTTGCGCAACGGTGGCACCGTTGGCTGCCAATTCGTCACCAAAACCTTGCAGGCCCAAGTTGATGACGCGCAAAGGACCGGCGAGCAGGCTGTCAAGTCGGGAGATCACTGGGGTTTCAGACATGTCAAAAGTTAACTGGCCATGGGGTCGACCGGCGTGCAATGCGCGGGAGGAGGGTGATTTTGCCCGAACGGCCTGTGGTCGACGAGTCCTTGACGCGATGTCGAAGCGCGCCCCCATTTCAAACCGGTTCCATGCCGTTGCGCGTTTTGATCTCAGCCACTTGCGCCGAGGCAAAGTAGGCCAGCACCGTGCGGGTCGCATCGGCGTCCAGGCAACAGGTCGAAATCGCCGCTGAAAAGGTCGTGATGTTTTGCACCGATGCTGGCAGCCCGCCCAGCAGCGTGATGCCACCATGGAACATCAACTCACTGCGCTGCTGAAAGCCCAGCGCAACGTCACCTTTGGCGATCAGCGAGCCGACGGGCACACCCGGTGGCGCTTGAACCAGGCGGTTCGCAATTTGTTGGCTGATGCCCCATCGTTCAAACACTGCCAACAAGTGTGTGCCGCTAGGGCCAGTTGAAAAACCAACGCTGGCGGCCGCCATCACTGCAGCCTTGAGCTCTTCTTCGCTGCCGATGTTCGGCTCCGGGGCACCAAACGGCACAGCGACCACAACGCCCGAGGTGACCAAGTCAACTCGGCTGCCTGCCACAAGATGGCCTTCTACTGTCAGTTGATCAATGACGTTGGCGGCCAAGACCACCGCGTCGAAAGCCTCACTGGCACGCACACGCTTGGCGGCGTCAATACCGCCCACCGCTGTGCACAAAACGCGCTGCGCTGACGCTGTTGCCCACGCTTGGCCCAGCTCATTCAAGAGCTTCTTCGTGGCCATCGAAGAAAGGATGCTGATGCTGTTCGACATGGGCTGGACGTGTCAGTGAGTGAGGGTGAAAGCGTATTGTTGTCGGTCCGCGCCATTCAATGAGAATGCGCTCAATCCACCGAGTTTCCTGAAAAGACGCCCCATGATCGACCGCCTCGACCACATCGTTTTGACCACGCACGACGCCGCAGCCTGCTTGCACTTTTATGTTGAAGCTTTGGGCATGCGGCTCGAACACTTTGGCGAGGGTCGCATGGCACTGAAGTTTGGCCAGCAAAAAATCAACGTGCACATCAAGGGTGCTGAGTTCGAACCCAAAGCCCACTTGCCGGTGCCGGGCGCTTTGGATCTGTGTTTCATTGCCAGCGTGCCGTTGGGACAGGTCATGGCCCGACTGCAAGAACACAACATCGAGATCATTGAAGGACCCGTGCAACGCACCGGCGCTATGTCGAGCATTCGTTCAGTCTATGTGCGTGACCCTGATCTCAATTTGATCGAGGGAAACTCTGCAAAACCTAGGGCAACGCTGATCAAGCCTCCGCCAGACTGCAGTCCCCTCACCGCATCCGGCGAGTTCTCACAACGCGAACTATTGGCGTCAGATTCGGCCCGA
>JAYVRO010000465.1:0-12879 GCA_043776165.1 Rubrivivax sp.
TCCAACGCTGTGCGTGTCAATACCGCCTCGTCTTCTGGCAACTTGGCTTCGCGCGCGCCGCGCAACAACACCTGGCGTTGGTTCTTCAGCTTGCCCGCCACGATGGCGCGGGCCGCCTCGAGCGTGAAACCACCATCGTCTTGCGCCGCATGTTGAGCGCGCCGCAGCAAAACATTGCCGCTGACGGCGCCTTCCAGCCTGGCCTTGAAGCGGCCATTGGCGTCGAGCAAAACAAGCGCCACGCCGTCGTCTGCCAAGCGGTGCATCAGCGGTGCGCTGATGCCGATGTGCCCCATGCAGACAACGGCTTGCAGATGGTGCAAGGGCACGCGAAGCCGCGTTTCTTCACCGAGCTGAACCCGCAAGGTGTCGTTGTCCAAACGCAAGTAGCTCTCGGGCGTGGTGATGTACAAGGTGTTGAGGAGTTGCATGCGCCGCCCATCTAAACATCGGGGTCAAAGAGCGCGCTTGCCGCGCTGCCGTGCAAGCGTTGCAGTGCCACCGGTTGGCAGCGGTCGCGCAGTGAACAGGCTTTGCAGCGCTGCGCGTCTGTCGTGGGATCGGGTAAGCGGCCTAGCGCCAAGGCCAGGCGGACCGCGTGCGCGGTTTCAACCACCGCGGCACGCAAGGCCGCGTCGATGGCCACCACGCGGCGACGGCGCGAACTGGCGTAGTAGAGCGCGCCCTCGTTCACAGCTCGCCCGGTCATCTCTTCAAGGCACATGGCTTGTGCCGCAAGTTGAATGTCGTCGCAGGCCGCGATGCCAGGCGCCTTGTTGCGTGAACCGTGTTTGTATTCCACCGGGTAGGGCGCGCCATCAGGCTCGAATTCAACAACATCGGCTTTGCCGATCAAGCCCAACGCGTCGCTCCAAATGGGCAATGCGCGCTCGATGCGCAAGCCCTTGCGCAATTCCATGCCGGGCTGGTCCACGATGGCGTGTTCAGCATTGCCACGTTGCGTGTGCAAGTTGTTGTCAAAGGCTTGCTCGATGTGGATCAAGCCACACTGGCGCGGGCAATAGGCCCAGTGTTGCAGGGCTGACAAGGGGATGGGGTCTGGTAAGTCCACGGCGGCCACAACTGACAATGGGTCTATCTCATTGGGTCGGATTTGCGTGCCGCCGCAGCACTACACTGGCCACAGCTTGTGGATGAAAGTTGACCATGTCATTGCTTCTTGAAGACATTGAATCTGCCGCCCTGAAATTGCCGTTGTCGGAGCGCAGCCATCTGGCCGAACGCTTAACTGCCAGTGTTGAAGCCGAGGCAGATGAAACACCCCAAGCCATTGCTAGCGCTTGGGATGTCGAGATAACCCGGCGCCTGGAAGACCTGAAAGCCGGGCGCAGTGAAACAGTGCCGTATGAGCAAGTGCGTGCCGAGTTGCGCGCGATGATTGACGCGCACGGCGCGAAGCAATGCCCCAATCGGCCCAGCATAGGGAAGCAAAAGTTTGAGATCGCGTTAGGCGTGATTGCTGATCCGAAAAGTTAACCAATTTTTCGAATCAATTGCACATTGGCCGGTAGGTCATCTCCGTCCACTGAGACTTCATAGTCGCTGAAATCGCGAGGTGACTCAGTCTTCTTTTTCGCAGTAATTCTCTTGAAGAGCTGTTGCGCATGCGCGTTGCCCAATTCGCTGTCGTGCTTGAACACGTAGAGCCCACGGGTAGACATCTCGCCGCGCGCTGCCGAGCGGTCGTGCTCGAACATGTTCTCCAGTGACTGCCACAATAATTCAAGGTCATCCTCACCAAAGCCTGTTTGTTTGGCGAGGAAAGCAGACACAAAGCCATGCGCAACGTACAAGCCGTAGGGCACAGTGTGCTTGCGCCCCATCGTGCGGTTGTCGCCTTGTTGCTTGGCGGCCTCGGCCTCGGTGGCAACGGCCATGCGGGTGATGGTGTGTTCGGCTGGCACGATGGGGTCGAAGGAGCGCGCAAAAGTCAGTTGCACTGGGCCGCGTACTTGGCCGCAGTTAACACCCGTGGACATCACTGCGCCAAAAGTTCGCACATCAAAAAAGTTTTGACACATCCAGTCGCGCGCCTGATTTACGTCGTCACCACTGCCTTTGCGCTCCTTCTTTGCGCCCTTCTTTCTGTTCTTCGGGTCGGCGGCTTCTTCAGCTTCCTCAACGGCTTCTTCAATCGGTGCGTCTAATTTCAGCGCGGAATAGGCGCGTTGATTTTGAACATTGAGGATCGCCTTTTCGCGCACATAGATCTCAAACCGCTTCTCTCCTGGCGCTGGCACTGCTTCGGTTTGATCAGCCTCACGCACCATGGACACAAAGTTGCGCAGTTTGCGTTTCAGCGCCACATCAGTCATCAAACCGTGCCCAGTTTCAGAGTCCGTGCGTGGCAAGTTGCCTGCATCTGGGTCACCATTGGGATTGCCGTCTTTCACGTCGAAGAGCAGCACGAAGTCATATCGATTGTTCAAGCTCATGGTCAATTACCTCCTTGTTGGGAATGGTCTGGGATGGTCGTAGCGGTTTCGACCACAGCATTCAATTTCGTGAAAAAGGCTTGTCGCTGGTGGTAGTAGCCCAGCGCAAAGCGGGCACGTTCTGCCAGCGGCTGTTGGGTCGGCATGGCAGTCTTGCCATCAAAACCATTCCAAATCTCACCCAACAATCGGTCGCGTGAAACATGTAACCCTGGCGCACCCCGACGCAGGTCGCGCATGTGATGTTGATTGAGTTGAATAAGACGCGGGAACACGCTGGCGGGGTTGCCCATCGCGGCACCGAAGTACGTGTCGCGCACGCTGCGATTGAGATCACGCCCAGCGGCGTCAGACTGAATTCTTTCGTATGCGGCAAATAGTCTGCCCAGCAAGTACGCGGGTTCAGTGTTGGTGGAATCAAGTGACACGGTAATTTCCTTCCCAGTGAGTTGGTGGTTTCTGATCAAGCGGTTTAGGCTCGCCTTGAGAATCGCAGCACGGTGGTAGCTGACGTGCAAAACTGGCGTGCCCGTCTCGGTTTTTTTGGCTTGATCGGCCCGGCAACGTTGCACCACGGCTTGCAACATGCTCACCGGCAACGGCGTACCAGCCAGCGCACATTGCATGACATCACCTCCCAGTTTGGGGGCGATGTTGTCGCTTTTGGCAAGTACCGCAGTCGCCAAGAGGAGCCGGAACAAGCCTGGAAACTCAGGATCGTTTGGCCCGCGAGCGATCTGCAAATCCGCAAACCATTGCTGCGTTCTTTGCGCAACGTCGGCCAGCGGCGCAACATGCCAAAAACGAACCGATATGCGTGCGGCATTGGGCGCCAACCCCAAAACATAAAACTTCGCCGTGCCGCGTGCGCCGTCGAAGCGGCCAGCGTGAATAGCCTCAAACAGCGCGCGAATTTGCTCCGTTCTCGCGTCTGGGTCGTCGGATTCTTTGAACAGCTCGGCGAACCACGCTTCCACGTCCGAGTCGCCCGCTCTTTGCGCCCAGAAGATGGTGGATGCGTCGCCAACTTGCATGCGTTGGCGCGACGTTTTGGCGAGAAGATGATTGAGCGCAGTGGTGTAGGCAAATGCGGCAGCAACGCTGACTGGCGCGTTTGCACCTTGGGTTTTATGGAACGAATTGAATGCAGGGTGATTGAAGGAAACAATGTTCGACCCTGAGCTTTGCGCGCCCCACACGCCTTTGATTGACGTATGCAATCGTTCCACTGGGCCAGACTGACCTGTGATGAGGCAATTGCCAATTCCCATCGGAGACTCGTTGCCTTTTACGTCATCGTTAATGTCTTCAGTGACATCGCTCGCCACAGCCACGCGTTGGCACACAAGATCTGTGTCTGTCACGAGTCGAAAACTCATGACGGGATTGCCTGCAATGATCTCTTCCCATCCCGGCATTTGGGTGAATTGCTGCGCGGCGCCTGCTTCTAGGAATGTCATCACAGCCTGGACGGCGTCGTCGGCCAAGGTTTCTGAAGGCAGCGACCCGAGCCGCGCTCGAAATGCCGCGTGCATCTCACTCACACGTTTTTGGTAATCCTCTACGTTGTTTTTTCCTTGCGCCTCGCTCAATTTGCCGGGGTTGGCGATACCCAGCACATATTCACTGGTGTCCCACAGCAAATTGGCGGCGACACCTGAAGTTTTCTTGACCCCCTTTGGCACCAAGTAACTGGAGGCAATCAACTTCTTGCCGACACGGGTTCGGGTGTCTTTAACACCCGCGAGTTGCCCCTGCGAGGTGAGTTCAATGATGATTGGGATCTCTTTGTCTTCTCGGCCGAAGGCTGGCAGCCGGCGCGCAGGGTCGGGGTCTGATATCTTGCGTTGGTAGTAGTCATTTAGTGCTTGAAGAATCATGAATGCACCTCGATTGCTGCAAGCTCCATCACGCCACGTTCAAGCTTGGCGCGAAAGAACTGCGGTTTAGGGTTTGCCGATTCGCGGAAGTCCAAGTCATAGAGCATCCAGCCCAGGTCGCTGCTCATCTCTTGGCATGGCGCGGGCTCGATGTCTGCAGCGTGCCAGTCACCGTCCGTCTGAACGAGCTCAACCAGTCGAAAGCTGGCTGCGAACTCACGGCACCCCAAGTAAGGTTGGTTCACACATTGCCCTTGTTTCGCGCGGCGCTCAAACATGCTGACGTACTTACCCGGGTTGCTGCGCGCTTCATCGGACTGCATTTCCAAATCAGCGTGCAGCCGGTACGACACGTCGCGCAGCAACAGACTGGCACGTTGTTTGCGCTCATCTTCGACGTACAGCGCTAGGTCACCGTGCCCGTTGTTCATGGCCGTGAGCGCACTGCCTGCGGGGGCGACCGCGCCCACCTCATTGCGGCGCACGCTGATCCAGCGGACGGGTTTGAGCACTTCGATTCGCCGCATGCGCCATCGCAACCCAGGCTTCCACAAGATGGACTCGAAAACAGCACGTGCCGCCGAAGGTGTGATGAGGTCATACGACACCCGCTCTACCTTCATTTCCGGGCGGGTGAAGCAGGCGTAGTCGCCAGCGACTTCAAGACAAAACGGTTTCAATGAAGACTCCTTGATGTGTGCAGAAAGTCGGATTTGATGTCGATGAAATGGTGTGGCGAATTTCTCAGCAAACCAGGGATGAAGGATCCCCCGGTGCACCATCCAGGTTGGCACCCCAAAGCGGGTGATAGAAGCCGTCCCAGTCGACACTTTGAACATATAGACCGGGGCACAGAGCGATCTCAACCACGTCCCCGGCTTTCACCATTTTGTCCAACTGATAGCGATAGACCGTGACGCCGTAACGTTGCAACTTACGCATCAACCATCGGCTGGGTCCGTCGCGCTCCAAAGTGCCAATGAGTGCGTTGATGTCGTCTTTGGCGTTGGGGCTGCGGTAGCGGACGAGGACCGTCGCCGAGTCTTCATCATCAATGAGGCGGAAGTTGTCCGACGCATCACGAAAGCGCACCGCCAAGACCCGGTCGGTTAGAGAGCGTTGTAGACGCAGGGCATCGCAAATCCCTTCGGCGTCAAGTGATGGCGCGTCGTGATAGAGGCGCTGAAAGTAGCGCTTGAACAGGCTGCTTGCAAAGGGATCTGCAGGGCGGTCTTGCCACAGTGCCTTGCAGGTATCGCGGGCTTGCCGCAGCAGACCGGGCGGTGCTGCAGTGGGCGGCACGAAGACATGCACCTGCCCAAGACCGGTCAATTTGCCTTCTCGGTTGCAACGCCCTGCCGCTTGGGCAATCGAATCAAGCCCGGCCAAAGCGCGATATACGACCGGAAAGTCGAGATCAACGCCCGCTTCGACCAATTGCGTGCTGACCACGTGAACACGCTCCGCGTGCCCGCCGACTGCGATGGCGGTGCGTCGCGCAGCCAGCGCTGCCTTGATCTCTGCGATGACATCACTGCGATGTTGCGCGCACATCAACGCCGACAGGTGCCAACAACCTTCGCCGCTGCGTTGGCGCAATAGCGTGAAGAGCTCACGTGCATCAGCGCGGCGGCTCACGATGGTCAGCGCGGCATCATGTGTCGCCAGTTCGTCGGCCAGTTCCGGCCAAGGTGTCGGCGTATCGAGATTCGGGGGTAGATGAACTTTGACGCGCTGCAATGCTTCGTAGAGCGCGGGTACATCGTCAATGATTTCAGTCACCTTCGTCGGGTCAAATCCACGTCGCAAACCACGCTTGGGATCGACACTGGCGCTGTCACTCAGAACTGGCTGCGTGGCAGTGCACAGCACCAAGGTCACACCAAAGTCGCTGACCAGCATTTGCAGCACGTCCACGATGGGTTGAAGAAATTCCACTGGCAACAGTTGGGCTTCGTCCAGCACGATGACGCTGCCCACCAGGTTGTGCAACTTGCGACAACGCGAGGTGCGACGGGCAAAGAGACTCTCGAAGAGTTGCACATTGGTGGTGACGACCAGTGGCGCGTCCCAGTTTTCGCAGGCCAAACGCGAGCGCGCGGTTTCGCGTTCTGGCTCGGCCTCAGCATTGCTGTGGTGTTCAACAACCGCGTCTTCGCCTAACGACACGAACACTTTGCGAAAGGTCTCGGCTGTCTGTTCAATGATGCTGGTGTAGGGGATGGCGTAGATGACGCGGCGCTTGCCATGTTGAACGGCGTGATCCAGGGCGAAGGCAAGGCTTGACAAGGTCTTGCCACCGCCTGTGGGAACAGTGAGCGTGAAGACGCCAGCGCCTACCCGGGCCTTGCTTCGGCACTGCGCCAACACCTTGGCGCGTAGTTCGTTAACCAAGGTGTTGTCGGCACAGGCTGCCAAGCCCGTCAGGTGAATGTCGAGTGCTGCCTTGAGCGTCGACGGGGTCAAAGCACTTAGTCGCGCCGTACCGCGCTGGGCATTCATGAACGATTCGGTGTCGAGAAAGTCGGCGTCTATCAGCGCCGAAAACAGCATGCGTACCCACAGCGCAAAGCGACCTGGGGTTGCAGCGCGCTCGTCGCTCAGTGGCGCGCTTTTGAGCAGTAACGCGAGTCCCGTCGGGTGCAGTACCGCACTGGGCGGGTTCTGCGCCAAACTGTCCTCGAATTCTTTTTGCGCGTCCTCGCCAGCCAATCGCGCAGAGAGCGCGCCGTCCCAGTTGTCGAGCCCGGCGTGATGGCCTGCGATGACGTACTGCAAGATCCGCGACATCATTTGCCCTTGCGGCCCGAAACGTTGGGTCAGCAGGCGATCGGCCCACAGTGCACCCGCCGCCGAGTGGGTCTTGTCGCGGTCTTTGATGCGCCCTTCGATGTGCGCGTCCAGCGCGTTGGCGCGACGGATGTAGCCCTGAAAACCGGCGCGGTACTTTCCCAAGTCGTGCCAAAGCCCGGCCAACTGTGCCCAATCGCCTGCGAAACCCTCGGCGAATTGCCCGGCAAGTCTTGCCACTTCGTTCAAGTGATCTTCAAGGTGATGCGGCGTCACCGTGCCAGTGTCCGGGTCGACAAGGACGTGCGCCCAGTTTTCGTTCGTCATATTTTTCCCTGATACCTGAGGCGTGGAATCTGCCACCCCCCAAGCTCACCCGCTGACCCTGGCCAACCCCGCGCGCAACTTTTCTTCCACCAATTTCTTCAGCCCCTCCGGCCCCAACACTTCCACTTCGGGTACATGGCGCAGGATGTCCATGACCAATTCGGTGGGGTTGGAAAAGGGCAGTTCGAGCAACCACCTACCTTGATCGTCAAAGCGCCCGCGCTGTTTGTGATGCCAGGTCTCTGCCGCCACCCAACGGGCACGCTCGGCGCTGAAGCGCAGTTTTGCTTGCGTGACTTTGCTGCCTGCAAAGATGCCGTAGCCCGCACCCAATGTGCGGTCGAGTTTGTGTTCGCTGATGTCGATGGCCGCCTTGTTTAACGTTTGAGCTTGTTTGACGGCGTCGACACTGAAACTGCGCAGGGCTTTGCGCACATGACACCAGGTGTCCAGGTACCAGTTGTCGCGGTAATGCACCAGCCGCTGGGGCGATACCTCGCGTTCGGTGGGCTCGTCGCTGCCTCTGGCGTGGTAGACGATGAACAAGCGCTTGCGGCGCAGCAAGGCTGACGCCAGCACCTGAAAGTGCGGCAAGTCAACTTGCCGTGACGCCACCGTGTGAACCTTGATGCGCTTGGCAAATTCGCTGCGCTGGATGGTTTGTTCGTCCATCAATTGAGACAGGCGCTGTTTGAGTGGCTCGAGGTGTGTGGCCAGCAGGCCCGAGGGGTCGAGCCGAGTCAGCAGTTGATGCAGCGTGAGCAGTGCAACGGCTTCGTCGGCGGTGAACCACAGGCCGGGCAGTTCGAATTGCGTGCCTCGGTTCTGGCCAGCCAGCGACCCCTGATTCTGCAAACGCCAACCGAGCTGATCAGACACCCAATCGATGGGCGCGTTGAATTTGTAGCGCAGGTCGGCGATGTCACGCTTGAGCGTTGAATCAGAGACTTCCAGTTCTTGCAACAAGCTGGCGCGCGTGACGCAGCGCCCACTGCCCAAGCGCGCTTTGATGCGATAGATGCGCTCCGCTTTTTGCACGGCTTGCTCCCCCGTTTGTTGGGGCAGTCTAGTAAGCCGCCTGCGTTTTGGCCTGGGGGTTTGTCCGCTCCTTCAAACACCCGCTCCTGCGCGATTTCTTGCGCTGATAGGCCTGCCGCACAAGCAGCCCATGAACAATCAATTAGGTTCATGCCTTATTGGGCCTTGTCCACAGCGCATGCTGCGTAGCCATAATTGAAAGCTTGTTCATCTCACCCGGCCGTGAAGCCGCACAGCCCTGACCGGGAGCCCCGATGTCCACACTGAGTGCAGTACTCGAGCAAGCGTGTCGCCGCTTCGGCACAGCCGTTGCGGTGCGGGGTGGACCGATTCGGCTGACCTACACGGAACTCGCTGAAAGTGCCCACGCGGTGGCCTCGCTGCTCCGGGCAGCCGGGCTCGAGACCAATGAGCCGGTCCATGTGCAGGTCTCGAACCAGCCGCAGGACGTCGTTGCGCTCTTTGGCCTCTGGCTGGCGGGTGGCGTCGCGGTCCCGGTCCATCGAAACACCCCGGCCGCCGTTGCGGCGATGTGCCGTGAGCGCTCGCAGGCGCGGTTTGTCCTCGACCTTGAATCGTGCCGTGCCGAGGCGACGTCGCTGTCGCTGATGACGACCGATCGACCGCCGCAGCGCCCGCTGCTCGAGGGCGCTGCGATCATCGTCTTCACCTCGGGTTCGACGGGCGCGCCCAAGGGCGTGGTGGTCGCACACGAGGCGTTCACCGAGAAGATCGGGCAAATCGACACGCTGCTCGGCTTCGGCTGCGACGACCGCACACTGCTCGTGCTGAACATCACTTTCAGCTTTGGCTTGTGGCTGAGCTTGCTGACCCTGCTGCGCGGCGGCACGTTGGTCATGGCGCCGAAGTTCGAGCCTGAGGCTTTTTTGCGCGTCCTCTGCGACGAGCGCATCACGCATGTCGGCATGGTGCCGACCATGATGCGGGTGCTCTTCTCCGACCGGCGACACGATGCCTTGATCGATCACGTGACCGGGCAAGGCGATCTGCGCCAGATACTCATTGGCGGCGAATCGCTTGGCCCGTCGCTGGCCCAGACCATCCGCCGACGCTTCACAGGCGCCGACCTGATCGACATCTATGGCCTGACGGAGACGGCCACCTGCGACTTCTTCAGTTTCCCGGCCGACTACGCGCGGTATCCCGGGAGCATCGGCCGACCTTCGCCCAACGTACGCTACCGGATCACCGATGCGCAGGGCCATGCGGTGGCAGCCGGCGCGGTGGGCGAGTTGCAGATCCGCAGCCCCTACCTGATGCGCGGCTACCTGGACGCGCCCGAGCTCACATCCGCCGCTTACCAGGACGGCTGGTTCAAGACCGGCGATCTCGGCCGCGACGTCGATGGGCAGGTCGTTGAGCTCATGGGCCGGCAGAAGGAAGTCATCAGCCGCGGCGGCAACAAGGTCACGCCGGCGGAAATCGAGCAATCGATCTGCTCGCACCCCGATGTTGCTGCGGCGTTGGCTGTCGGCATCGCTGACGCTGTGCTCGGCGAGCGCATCCACTTGCTGGTCGTTGCTCGCGCCGGGACGCAGCTTGAGGTCGATGCGCTGCGTCAGCACCTGGCCACGCGGCTTGAGCGCTACAAGCACCCGGACACGTTCTATTTCGCCCCGGCCCTGCCCCTGGGGCGCACGGGAAAAGCCGACCGTGCGCAGTTCAAGGCGCTGGTCCTATCGGCCGAGCTCACGCCCGCGCCGCCCTGATCGTTGCATCCACCTTGCGAGCTGCCATGACGAACTTCGAATCGATTGCCTTCGGCGTCGCTGATCACGTCGCCCACCTGACGCTGAGTCGGCCCGAGCGCCTCAACGCCCTGCACAAGGCGGCGCTGCAAGAGATCAACCGCGCGATGGACCAAGCCGAAGCCGATGCAGACGTCCGCGTCATCGTTGTGAGCGGTGCGGGCCGCGCGTTCTCGTCGGGGTTCGATCTCAAGGCGCAAATGGAGCAGCGGCCCGAAGGCGCCCAGGTGTGGCGAGAAATCCTGGATCTCGATTTCGACACCACCATGCGCTTCTGGAACAGCCCCAAGCCGACCATCGCCGCGGTCCATGGGGCCTGTCTCGCCGGTGCCTTCGAGCTTGCCATGGCGTGCGACATCACCATCGCTGCCGAAGATGCAGTCTTTGGCGAGCCCGAGCTCAAGTTCGGCGCCGGCATCGTGACACTGTTGCTGCCATGGATGACCAGCCCGAAGCATGCCAAGCGCATCATCTTGTCGGCCGACGACCGCATACCGGCGCGCGAGGCGCTTGCCATGGGCCTGGTGAGCCGCGTCGTCGCCCAGGGCGAGCATCTCGCCGAAGCCCTGCGCACCGCGCGCGGCATTGCGCTGATGGACCCCAACCTGGTGGCCGAGACAAAAAAGGCGCTGAACCGCACCTACGATATCCAGGGCATGCCCACGGCGCTGCGCATGGCGCTCGACATCGACCACACGATTGAGTCGCATGGCTCGCCGGACAAGCGTGCTTTCATGGACGTCGCGCGCGCCCGCGGCATGCGCGAGGCCATCGCCTGGCGCGACGCCCGCTTCGCCAAGGCGCAAGCCTGATGGCGTGAGACAACGGCCCTGCCGCCGGGACCGGTTTGAGTTGTATTTCGGCGCCTACAAGAGCCAGCGGCGAGACCGCCCTGCGGTGCTCGTGAGCGAGTTCCAGCGAGTGCAAGGGCTGCGCGTCGAAAACTGGGCCGATAGCTAGAACCAGGCTCGGTTGATTTGGCAACACTGCGGCAACTGAACAAAAAGGGAAGGGGCCATGGACGAAATCGACCGTGCGCACCACCATCTGCATTTGTCTGCAGTAGACACATTCACCTCTCGGGCGTACGGTCTCGGGCGTACGGTACCCCATTCGGCATTCACCTGAGTAGGAGACTTGTATGTCCCATCGTGGCACGTTGTTGACGGTTTTTTCTCGTGGGCATCGTGTGCCTGGCGGGCCCCGCTGCGGCAAAGCAAAAGATTCCCTTCTTCCCGTATCGACTGCAATACTTCGTTGCCGATATCGCGCTTTGCCCCAAGGGCCGCGATTTCAGCTTTGGACAGGGGTTCAGTCTTCGAGTGCACGACGGATCTCCGCTCGCTTTGCGGTGGGAATGTTTTCCATGCCGCCCCTTGCAAACATGGTCAAAAGTTGCAGCCCGCCTTGATCGGTGCGCGTGAAGTGGATGATTCTGAATCCACCAGATTTGCCAGAACCCCTGCGCCCTACAAACTCCCACTCGTCCGCAGCTTCTCCAGCCGCAACGCCAAGGCTTGCTGCATCTCAGAAATGCGCTGGCGCAAGCCACGTTGTTCGGCTTCGTCGCCGGTGTTGTCCACCGTCTTTTGCAGCGCCGCAATGCGCTGCATCAGGTCCACTTCTGGCGGCAAAAACCCCGAGTCTTTGAGCATCTTCATGGGCATGCGCAAGGCATCGGGCGTTTCGTCGTAACCGTCACCAAAGCTCAAAGGTTTGCCGTAGCTGGGGGCGGCTTTGAGCTCACCGCTGGCTTCAACGCCGCGCAGGTGTTGACCAATGTGATCATCAAGTAACTTCAAACGTTGTTCGCGTTTTTCTTCGATGGTCATGGCGGCTCCTTCGTGTGCAATCAAGCCCGCTCGGGTTGCAGCTTCAGCGCGTCCATCCAATGGCGGGTGAGCGGGGTGATGGGTTTGGCCATCACGCGTTCGTTGATTAACGCTTGACCTAAGTCGCGGCGGCGGCCCTGGGCGGCGGCGGCGAGCAAGGTTTGGTCGATCAGGTCGCGCTGAGCGTGGCTGCCGCCAAAGCGCTGGGCCACGGTGCGCACGGGGTACAGGGCCTCGGCGGCGCCATCACAGTCGCCGCGTGTGAAGGCAAGTACAGCGCGCATCAAAGGCAGGCCGACTTCGCGGGCCATGGTGTGGTTGGTGCGCCGGGCGTCACTGCCGGCCATGGCGCGCTCGGCGCAGCGCGCCACGCAAGCTTCGGCGGCGTTCATGCGGTCGGCCATCAGCAGCGCCAGCACGCGGTGCGTGTCGTTGAAGGCGTAGTAGCCTGCGCTGGCTTCGGTTTGTTCCCAGGCGTCGGCCAGTTGCGCCGCGGCGGCCGACACGTCTTCACCCAATAAGTGCAGCCGCCACAAAAGCGCGGCAGCGTCCAAGTGCTCGAGCGTGATCTGCAAGGCTTGGCCACTGAGGTGTTGGTCGAGCAGGCGCAACGCGCCGTGGGTATCCATCGCTTCCAGGCGAAAGAGCGCCGTGTGCCACCACAAGTGCACGGCAAACCCGTTGCCTTCGGCCCATTGCGGCTGGTGGCTGCGCAGCCAGGCCGCACCTTCTTCAAAGCGGCCTTGCATCTCCATCACATGGGCCACGGCGTGGATGGCCCAGGGGC
>JAYVRO010000466.1:0-3672 GCA_043776165.1 Rubrivivax sp.
TTTGGTGCGCTCGACGCCTTCACCCGTGAAGAACTCTGGTGCGCTTTGCGCGACCTGCACGCGGCGCAAAAATTCAACGTCATCCTCGTCACACACGACTTGCGTGAAAGTGTTTTTTTGGCCGACAAGGTCTACGTGATGAGCAAGAGCCCGGGCCGTTTTGTGGTGATGCGCAACATCGATTTACCGCGCCCGCACGACCTTGAAATTACCTACACGCCGCAGTTCACTGACATCGTGCATGAGCTGCGCGGGCACATTGGCGCCGTGCGCAAAACCAGCGCCGTGGTGGGCGGGACTGTGACCGTAGCTGCGGACCGGACGGTGGCGCCATGATCATCACCAAAACCATGG
Organism: Rubrivivax sp.; assembly: GCA_043776165.1. Lineage (GTDB taxonomy): Bacteria > Pseudomonadota > Gammaproteobacteria > Burkholderiales > Burkholderiaceae_C > Rubrivivax. The sequence goes on from JAYVRO010000466.1 coordinate 355, forward strand.
AGCGCTGGTCACCCGTGGTCCTGTTGGCCATCGTGCTGCTGCTCTGGCAACTCGTCGTCGCCCTCTTCAGCATCCCCGAATTCATCTTCCCCAGCCCCTGGCAGATTGCGCAGCAGTTTGTCGAGTTCAAGGCACCGCTGATCGAAGCCGCGTGGAAGACCTTCTGGGTCACCATGCTGGGCTTTGCTTTGTCCATCGTGGTGGGTGTGATGCTGGGCTTTTTGGTCGGCAGCTCGCGTCTGGCTTACACCGCGCTGTACCCGCTGCTGGTGGCCTTCAACGCCGTGCCCAAGGCGGCCGTGGTGCCGATCTTGGTGGTGTGGTTTGGCATTGGCCTGGGCCCCGGCATCCTCACTGCGTTTCTCATCAGCTTCTTCCCCATCACCGTCAACATCGCCACCGGTTTGGCCACGCTCGAGCCCGAGCTCGAAGACGTGCTGCTCGTGCTGGGCGCCAAGCGCTGGGACGTGCTCATGAAGATCGGGCTGCCGCGCTCGATGCCCTACTTCTACGGCTCCCTCAAGATCGCCATCACCCTGGCCTTTGTCGGCACCGTGCTGGCCGAAATGACCGCCGGCGACTCGGGCATCGGCTACCTGATGCAAAGCGCGGGCAGCCAGCAGCGCATGTCACTCGCCTTCGCCGGTTTGGTCACCATCGGTGCCATGGCCATGGCCATGTACGAGTTTTTCTCGTGGATCGAAAAACGCACTACGGGGTGGGCGCATCGGGGGTCGCAGGCGAGTTGATGTGCGGTAACGCTCTGTGCTATGTCCAGCAACATCAGTTTCGGAGTTAGTGCTTGAAACGCCCAACGGTGAAATTGCGTGCCCGGCAGCGGCGTATGGCTCGGCGTTTGGCTCGGTGCTCGGCAACCCTGCGGCGACAGCGATCTCGTCGTAGGTACAACCCAACACAGCGCTTTGTTCGCCCCGTTGAGTTGATTCATGCACCGAAGAGTTTTGACTTGCTGCGCGGATCAGGTCGCGATGTAGTGAAGTTCTTGCGCGCGGTCACCGCCGCGGTACTTGATGGCAAATTGGCGGTTCGCCTGGACTTTCGGCAGACCGTGTCCTTCTACCCTCCCGCCACTGTTTTGCTCTATGCGACGCTCGATCGCATCATCGCGATTTCCAGCTTGGACAAGCCGATCACGATCCTGGATCCCTACGCCTTGCGCCCAAGGGAGGTACTGAAGCAAATTGGGATTCACGAACTCTCCAATGACCGCTGCGAGCTTGTCCCGCAGCGCGAAGACGCTGTGTATTGGAGAGCGACAAAAGGCGCGACGCAAAGCGGAGACCAGATGGCAATGTTGAAAGTTGTCGCGGATCGGGTGAACGAAACACAAGCCAACGCGCTTCGTGTCAGTGGTGTTTGGCGCGGAGTTAGCGAAGCCGTGGCGAACGCGGTTGAACACGCTTATTCACGTCCCACGAGCCACGCCTTAATTGGCCCCGATGACACAAGGTGGTGGATGTTCACTCAGCTGCGGGACGAGACATTTGTTGTCACGGTGTGTGACGTCGGCTGCGGCTACCGAGCGACGATTGGGCAATCACTGCCTGAGCGATTTATTGCGCAATGCGCTGCGTTATTTGCTCGTTCGAACATTGACGCCCGAGCCATCCGGACAGCAATGGCCTACGGCCGATCTGGCACACGTGAAAGTCACCGCGGCAAGGGCTCAGCAGACGCGATGTCGGTGATAGAAAAGCATGGTCAAGGTGAGTTGTTTGTGGTGAGCAACACCGGCTGGATGAAATACAGTTTTCAGGCTGGGCATTGGAGCGAGACAGAAGGCGCTCTTGGCGTTGACATCCGTGGCACCATCCTGTGGTGGAAGCTACCGTTAAAGAGGTTCCCATGATCACGATCCATATCGCTACTGACTTCACTCGCTTTCCGTCTGGGCGATACGTGCGCAATGGCAGCACCAGTGGTGAAGGCTTCCGAAAAAAATGCCTTGAGGACCCCGTTCGTCGCGGCGAACACGTCGTTGTTGAGTTGGATGGCACCGTCGGCTATGGCTCATCGTTCTTGGAAGAAGCGTTCGGTGGCTTGGTACGAAGCCTGGATTTGCCAGCTGAAGTTGTGCTTGATCGTGTCACCATCAAATCCTCTGACACCAGCCTTGGGGATGAAATACGTCAGTACATCGTCGATGCCGGGCGGGCCAAAACAAAGGCCGTCTAATTTTCAGATTCGTCACGGCTGCGCCCAATGAACGAAACAGTGAGCGAGCTTGGCAAGTTCATTGGGCAAGCCTTTGTTGTCGTCTTTGGATGGGTCGTTGTGCACAGGCTCTCAACCTCCCGGGATTTTGACAAAGCACGCCGCGAGATGGTGGCAAAGTCGGCCGATAGCTTGATTGAATCGTCGGTTGCTCTACTCACTGATGCGCGGGCGTACCACCTAGCAACCCGTAATATCCCGACCGAATTGAAAATCAAAATGTCACTTCAAGACTTGGCCATGCGCACCAACGGCCTGTCTGAGATTTGTGCTGACAAGCCGACACTGGCAAGCTGTCGAACAGCCATTGCGGCGTCCCGCCGCGCGATCACTGGATTGCATTTCGAAGACGAGCATGAGGCACCGCTTGATGAATCAAGTGGACAGCTTGATGACATCGCCGATTGCGTGTTGCGCACCAAGCAGTGCCTGTTGAACCTCAAGCACTCGCAATTCGGTCTTCGCTGAGCGCAACCGACAACGCGCTGCCGATATTTCAGATTGCCAAAGGGCGCTCACGCCCAGCGGACAATCCACGCATGAAACCCCCCGCCCGCCTGCAAACGCTCATTGACGAAGGCCTGATTGACAGTGTGCAGCGCCAGTTGATGAGCGGCAAAGAGGCGATGGTGTTTGTCGTGCTTTGTGGTGACGAGGTGCGCTGCGCCAAGGTCTACAAAGACGCCACACAGCGCAGCTTTCGCCAGGCGGTGGATTACACCGAAAACCGCAAAGTGAAAAACACCCGCCAAGCGCGCGCCATGGCCAAGGGCACGCGCTTTGGCCGTGCTGCGACCGAGGCCGCTTGGCAAAGCGCGGAGGTCGACGCGCTCTACCGTTTGGCGGGAGCCGGTGTGAGTGTGCCCAAGCCCTATAACTTTCATGACGGTGTGCTCTTGATGGAGCTCATCACCAACGCCGACGGCGACGCGGCGCCTCGTTTGAACGACTGCGAGTTCACGCCCGATGAAGCGCGCCAGCACCACAGCGCGCTGTTGGTGGAGGTGCTGCGCATGTTGTGCGCGGGGGTGGTGCACGGCGACTTGTCGGAGTTCAACATTTTGCTCGGCACACGTGAAACGT
>JAYVRO010000467.1:0-3659 GCA_043776165.1 Rubrivivax sp.
TTGGCGCAGGGTCTGCCCGTGGCACAGCCGCGCAGTCTGCGCCTGGACGGTCGATGGCCCGACGATGCACATCGGGCCAAAACAGCCTTGTTGGCCGTGGCGCCCGACGTCATGGTGGTCGCCGCCTACGGCCTCATTTTGCCGACTTGGGTGCTCGCACTGCCCCGCCTGGGCTGCATCAATGTGCACGCGTCGCTGCTGCCACGTTGGCGCGGCGCGGCGCCCATTCATCGCGCTATTGAGGCGGGCGACGCTGCAACGGGCATCACCATCATGCAAATGGACGCGGGGCTCGATACCGGGCCGATGCTTATCAGCGCCAGCGTGCCCATTGCCGAGCACGACACCACGGCCAGCCTGCACGACCGTTTGGCGGCGCTGGGTGGGCGGCTGATCGTTGAAGCCTTGCAGTGCGTGGCCGTAGGAAACTTGCCCGCCGACGCGCAGCCGGCCCTCGGCGCCAGCTACGCTCACAAGATCGACAAGGCCGAAGCGGTTCTGGATTGGACGCAAAGTGCCGCCTTGCTGGAGCGGCGTGTGCGCGCTTTCAACCCGGCGCCGGGCGCCACCTTCATAGCACAGGGTGTGACTTACAAGGTCTGGCGCTCTGCCCTCGTGGAAGCCCCAGCCGCTGCCCCTGGCACGGTGTTCCATCCAGGCCGTCAACGCTTGGCCGTAGCCTGCTTTGATGGCGCGCTGGAATTGCTGGAGCTGCAGGCCAGCGGCGGCAAGCGCTTGGCCGCTGCCGACTTCCTGCGGGGTCAAGCGCTGCCAGCAGGCACACGCTTGGTGCCTTGATCAGATTCAAGTCGGCGTCGCACTGGGCCGATAAGTGATGGACGCTTGTCCCGAACTTGCACACCGCCTGCCCATGCCCCGCCCATTCCTTCTGTTGTTGACGCTTGTCCTGGCCGCCTTGCTCGCGGGCTGCGATCAATTGGGTATCGAATCCCCCGCTGCTGTGGCTGCCAAGCGTGAGGCCGATGGCAAAGCCGTGGGCGCCGCCTGCCGCCACGCAGGACGGGCCATCGAAGACTGCTACGCCATGAACAAAAAAACCGACAAGGTGGGCGTCTTCGCTGGATGGCGAGAGATGAACGACTACATGCGTGAGAACAAGATCGAGGCCGTGGCACCACAACTGCCTTTGGTGACAAAACCCGTGGCTGCGACTGAAGAAGATGAGGCCGAGCCACAGGATGCACAGGCCAGGACAGGCGCGAAAAAGAAAAAGGGAACCTGAGAGTCTGAGCTTGGCGGCGCCGAGGCGACCGTTCATCGCCTGATTCTCTGGTTGTGTCGCACGATGCTGGCTGACGTGAATCCGGCCCGGCACAGTGACGCATCCATTACCAGGAGCCGCCACATGCACAGCACCGTACCTTCGATCCTTCGCCAGCGCTCCAGCATTGCGCCCGCGTTCATCTTGCTGATGGCCTTGGCCGCTTCGGTTCTGGGCACCAGCAACAGCCAAGCCGCCACCGTCGGCTCTGGCCGCGCCGCCAGCGAGACACGTGCTGTGTCTGACTTCGACGCACTGTCGCTGAAAAGTTCGTTGTCCGTGGAGGTGCGTCAGAGTGGCAAAGAGTCCGTCACCATCTACGCTGACGACAACCTGCTTCCCATGGTGGAAACCAAGGTAGAGACGGGCGCCTCGGGCCGCACGTTGGTCATCGGTTTTCGCAGTGGTGTTTCGTTCTTCAGCAAAAACGATATCAAGGTGGTCGTCGACGTGATCAAGCTCGGCGCCTTGTCCACTGCCGGCTCGGGCAACGTGAAGGTGCAAGGACTGAAGACGCCACTGCTGAAGATCTCGGTCGTTGGCTCCAGCGACGTGCAGTTGAACGGTCTTGAAGCGCAAACACTGGAAATTCGCGTTGCAGGCAGTGGCAACGTGCAAGCCAGCGGCAAGGCTGGCCAGGTCAAGCTCAACATCGCAGGCAGTGGGGACGCCGGACTCGGAGGTCTCATCGCCGACGAAGTCACGGCCAGCATTGCGGGCAGTGGCGACGCGCAAATCACCGCTAACAAGCTGATGCACGCTACCGTGGCAGGCAGTGGTGATTTGCGCTGGAGCGGCAGCGCCACCGACGTGCGCGCCTCCACGATGGGCAGCGGGACCATCAAGAAGCGCTGAAAACGCGGCATGAGGCCACGACTTGTGAGGGATCCTGGCGCCAGCAGATGGGACTGTGTGTGTCAACTGCCATGCGAGACGCGGCGCTCTGCGAAACTTCGAACCTCATTGATTTCGCCCAGGGCATCGCTCCATGAACGTCATCCGCTTCACCGACCTTGTCAATTCAGGTCAAGTCAAAGGCCAGCGTGTATTGATCCGCGCAGACCTGAACGTTCCGCAAGATGACGCGGGCCAGATCACCGAGGACACGCGCATTCGCGCCAGCGTGCCTTGCATCCGTTTGGCTTTGGACGCGGGGGCAGCCGTGATGGTCACGTCGCACCTGGGCCGCCCCACCGAGGGCGAGTTCAAACCCGCCGATTCTCTGGGGCCAGTCGCCGCTCGGTTATCTCAACTGTTAGGTTGTGAAGTACCGCTGGTCGCCAACTGGGTGGACGGTGTCGTGGTCGCTCCTGGCCAAGTTGTGATGCTCGAAAACTGCCGCCTGAACATGGGGGAGAAGAAGAACAGCGAAGCACTCTCGCGCAAGATGGCCGCGCTGTGTGACATCTTTGTGCACGACGCTTTTGGTACCGCCCACCGCGCCGAGGCCAGCACCTACGGCGTTGCGCAATACGCGCGCGTGGCCTGTGCCGGGCCGCTCTTGGCGGCGGAAATTGACGCGGTAACCAAGGCTTTGGCGCACCCAAAACGCCCCTTGGTGGCCATCGTTGCGGGAAGCAAGGTCTCGACCAAATTGACGATCTTGCAAAGCCTGGCTGACAAGGTCGACCAACTCATTGTGGGCGGTGGCATTGCCAATACGTTCATGTTGGCAGCAGGCCTGCCCATCGGCAAAAGCCTGGCCGAGGCGGCCTTGGTGGACCAGGCGCGCAGCGTCATCGCTGCCATGAAAGCCCGCGGCGCGGCGGTGCCCATTCCTGTGGATGTGGTGGTGGCCAAAACATTCAAAGCCGACGCTGTGGCCACCGTCAAAGCCGCCACAGACGTGGCTGACGACGATTTGATTCTGGACATCGGCCCTCGCACGGCGCAGATGTTGGCCGATCAACTCGCCAAGGCCGGCACCATCGTTTGGAACGGACCCGTGGGCGTCTTCGAGTTCGATGCTTTTGCCCATGGCACCGAGACCATTGCCCGCGCCATTGCTGCCAGCCCCGCGTTCAGCATTGCGGGCGGGGGCGACACGCTTGCGGCCATTGCCAAATACGGTATCGAGGCCGACATCGATTACATCTCCACCGGTGGTGGCGCATTTCTCGAAGTTCTGGAGGGCAAGACATTGCCCGCCTTTGAAGTGCTGGCACGGCGCGCAAATTCCCCTGCTGCGACTTGACTGGGCCGTGCCAGGGCCGTCACTGCGCCTAAACCCTGGCCCAGGGCCACGCCGATAATCCGCCGCCCTGCACCACTTTGGCCGCAGTCATCACTGGAGTTTTGCCCATGTCGCGCGCCACCAAGATCGTCGCCACCCTCGGCCCAGCATCGAGCGACCCCGCCGTGCTTGAAAAGCTGCTGC
>JAYVRO010000468.1:0-3647 GCA_043776165.1 Rubrivivax sp.
ATGCAGGTCCCCCAGGTGGCCCAACACATAGGCCTCGCACGCCCGGTCGTGTACAACGCGAGCAGACAACAATGCTGCCGAAAAGCGCTGCTCGGCTTCGGTCACTTGTCCACTTGCCTTGAGCGCCCACCCTGCTATCCGATCGACACCGGCGCTGGACGCTGTATCCAGACCAGGCATCGCGCGAACTACGTTGGCCAACTCCACCGCGAGTCTGAACGGCCCCCGCAACTTCAATGCCATCCACGAGCGCTCCAAGGCGCCCACTGCGGTACCAACAACGTCGTCTTTGGCTGCGCGGCGGGTCGCAGCAACCAAGTTGTCGAGATCGGCGCAGCCGTTGGCAAAGACGTTGCTGTTTTCCATCGCAGCAAAGTAGGAACCGTGCCGAACATTGGTTTCTGCCAGCCCCACAGGACCGCTACCTACACATCGTCCAGAGGTGCCCAGACACTCAGCCGCGTAGTGCTGGACGCTGCCAAGCATGTCGAAACGGTCGCCGTACCGATGCCTGATGAGCGACTTCTCTGCCAATGCCTGCAGAACATCCAAAGTGGCCTTAGCCCCCACAGTCGCCGAAAGATCGACGACACCTTCGGCGGCGTCAATTCGGAAGCCCCCGACAAACACCGACAACTGCGCCAGCGCCGATTGCTCCACCGGCGAGAGCAAGTCCCATGACCAATCCAGCGCGGCGCGCAGTGTGGCTTGACGATCGCGACGGCCACCGCGTGTGGCCAGCAACTTGAAGCGCTCGCCCATGCGCTGCAACAACACGCGCGGCGACATGACGCGGCCTCTTGCCGCGGCCAGCTCAATGGCCAACGGCAGGCGGTCGAGCAGGTCGACCAGGGGCAGCAATGCCGCCTCGTCATCGTCGCCAAATGGGCTCTTGACACCGACCGCGCACACGCGTTGGCGGAACATCTCAACGGCTTGCGCACTGTCCAGGGGCGCCAGCACCTGCGCTTGCTCGCCAACGATGCCCAAGACCTCGCGGCTGGTGACGATGAAGCGGGCCTCAGGCGCACGTTCTAGCCACACGCCCAGCGTTTCTTCGGCGTGCCGCGCCACCTGCTCAAAGTTGTCCAGGATGACCAAACACGGGCCCCGTCCGTTGATGGCGGCGCCGAGTTGCTGCACGGCGTCGGCCTTGCCCAGTGGCACATCCAGGCCCTGCGCCACGGCGTGCACGATGCCGTCACGGCTGGTGGCTGACGAGAGATCGCAAAACCACGCACCGCCCGGGTAGTCACCCAACCAGCTGCGCGCGTGGCACAGCGAAAGTCGGGTTTTGCCGATGCCGCCGATGCCCAGCAGCGTGACCAAGCGCGCGCCGTTTTCGAAGTGTTCTACCAGCGCCTGCAAGGCCTCGTGGCGACCGATGAAAGCATCGCGCTCAGCCGGCAGGTTGTTGGGCACTTCACGCGCAGGCAGCCAGTGATTGCCACTGCGCACCACACGGTAAGTTTTGGGCGAATCGGGCGGTGGTGCGAAGTGCGCGTCATCGTCGCCGATCTCGAAAAGCTCCATGGGCTCGGCCAGGCCCTTCAGCCGCCAGTGGCCATGGCTTTGCGTGCGCAGAACGGTGGGCCCCAGCGCGAGCAGGGCAGCGTCGCTGAGCAGTGTTTGCCCGCCGATGGCGGTGGACATCACGCGCGCCGCAGCGGGCAGCGCCACACCATCGATCTCGAAGGGCGTGGCGCCTTGGGCCGTATCGGCAGCGCTGTTGCTGCGCAAGATGACGGGGCCCACATGCACACCGACGCGCGCTTTCAAGGCGATGTCCAGCCCGGCCAAGGCGCGGTGATAGGCCAGCGCAAACCCAACCGCGTCTGCGGCGGTCAGGAACAGCAGAAGAAACCCGTCGCTGCGGCCAACTTCTTTGCCGCGCCAAAGGCGAACCAGGTCACGCGCCGCCTGGTCGTGCGCCGCCCACACCCGCGCCATGACCTCATCACCCAGCTCGATGTTGCGCTGGGTGCTGTCGACCACGTCGGTGAGCAGCAAGGCGAGTGTTTCACTCATGGCCTGGCCACTCTAGCGGAGAGTCAGGCCGGTGTGACCGTCCTTGAAGCCAACTTTCACGGGCGCTCAGAACCGGTCAGGCCGTAACACGTCAACCGCGCTGAAGTACATCGCCACCTCGTAGTGCGGCGCGTACGTGGCCAGCACATGGCCGGCGATGGTGTCAGCCACGGCTTCGTCGCAGATCAGGCGCAACTCAATCGTGCGGTCGGCCTCCCATGCGCCTTCGCGCACGCCACTGCGGCCAGCGCCGTGCACCTCGGTCACCGTCCAGCCCTGCGCGCCGCGCTGTTGTGCGTCGCGCACGAGGTTTTTCTCGAGCACGGCCTCGGCCACGATGACGAGCAAGGTCTTGGGATGCTTGATGAGTGTCATGCGGTCAACCCCTGTGCCATCCGGATGTAGAGCGGAATGCCGATCACCACATTGAACGGGAAAGTGATGCCCAGCGCCGCGGTGATCGACAGCGCTGCATTGGCTTCGGGCACGGCGATGCGCATGGCCGTGGGCGCCGCGATGTAGCTGGCGCTGGCGGACAGCGTGGCCAGCAGCGCGACGCCGCCAGTGGACAAGCCCAGGCCCAGCCCGACCAAAGCACCGGCCACCGCCAGCAGCGGCGGCGCGCCGAGTCCGATCACCAGCACCACCGGACCCAGGCGCCGCACCTCGCCCAGCCGCGCACCGGCCACCAGCCCGAGTTCCAGCAAGAACAGCGCCAGCACGCCCTTGAACGGATCGATGAACACCGCCTTGATGGGCGCCGTGCCTTCAGTGCCGGCAATGGCGCCGATGGCCAGCCCGCCCAGTAGCAGCAGAACGCTCTTGCCGAACATCACGTCGTGCAGCAGTTCGCCCCATCCGGTGCGCAGGCCGTTGCCGCCCGCGCTGCGGCGTGCCGCTGCTCGCGCCAACAAGATGCCAGCCACCAGGCCGGGCGCTTCCATCACGGCCACCCACAGCGCGGCATGGCTCTCGTAAGCGATGCCTTCGCGGGTAAGGGCGGCAGTCGCCACTGCAAAGGTGACCACGCTCACCGACCCGTAGTGCGCCACCAAGGCGGCGGCGTCAGCCCCCGCCAAGCGCAATGCGCGTGCCAGCGGGTACAGCGCAAAGGGAATGGCAAAGCCCAGCGCCATGCAAGCCACCACCTGAGGCGCCAGCACCGCCAGCGGCTGCTGGCTGAGTTCGATGCCGCCCTTTAATCCGATGGCCAGCAGCAGGTAGATCGCCAGCGTTTCATAAAGCGCCTCGGGCAATCGCAAGTCGCTCTTGACCCAGCGCGCGAACACACCCAGCAAGAAGAAGAAGACAACCACATCGATCATGACGGCCATGATCGTCTCACGACCCACTAACCCACTAACCCGCTGAGCCAGCGCGCGCGCAGCTGGTCGACGATGGTAGAAGTGGTATGCAGAGGTCGTTGGGACGCGCAATCGATGCGTGAATATTGCGTGCATGATGCGGTGATGCGGTGATGCGGCGATGCGATATCATCAATCGATGCGCACCACACTCGACATCGCCGACGACGTTTTGCTGGCCGCCAAGGATGTGGCCAGACGTGAAAAACGCAGTGCAGGTGCCGTGGTGACGGAGTGGGCGCGCGCCACGCTCCT
>JAYVRO010000469.1:0-3637 GCA_043776165.1 Rubrivivax sp.
TCAACGCTGCGCTCGAGCGTGGCTATCCGCTCGGCCGACGCTGACGCCGTAGCGGCTGCAGTACGTGCTGCGCTGGCAGCCTGCGCCACGGCTTCAAACGCTTCTTCGATGAGCGCCGTGTTGGGCGGCAGCGCGGCAGGTTCGGCCACTTCCAAGCGCAAGCGCGGACGCTCCGCGACCAGAGCCTGTGGCACGGGCTGGGCTGCAGCCTTTAAGGCAACCACCTTGGCCGCTTTGCGCTGCGCCTCGGGCGCCACTGGTTTGCTCTTTGTAGGCGTTGTGCGTGCCGCAGCGAATTGCGTGGCCTGGGGCGCCCGCAAGCTGGCGCGCACGGGTGCCGCGAGGACTGCTGTGGCGACAGGTCCCTGTGGGTTGGGGGCCGAGCCATCCTGCGCTGGAGTGGCGTTTTGACCATTCGCAGCAACGTTAAACAGATTGGCGGGGGCATCGACCACAGGCAACGAAATTGGCGTTGCGGCCATTTGCACCGTGGGAGCACTGACCACCGGGTCAGCAAACACCACGTAGCGCCGGTTCACACGGGCACCACAACCCGCTGTAAGTTGCACAGCAACAACTGGCTCGTCAATGGCCGAAGTGGTGCTGACGCGTATGGTGGCGCTGCCCGGGCCGCCGGGCACCACGCGAGTTCGAACAGCGGTGGGCGCGACGCGCTGGTCACCCAGGAAAACTTCCGCCTGCACGCAGTCGGCACTGAGTGCCTCGTCACCGTCAAGCCGCACGGAGACCGCAAAGTCCAAGGTTTGGCCCAGCGCCACACCAGCCGGCCCAGCACCCAAACCTATCGCCCACACATTGCCGACGGCAGTGCTTGTGGCCAGCGACAAGATCAGGTGTTTGAGGAGTCGATGCTTAGGCATCCAAGATGGTCAGGAGGTGGGTAGGAAAGTCTACAAAAGGCAGCGCCAAATGGGCCCGCGTGACCACCGCTTACACGAGGACACTGAAGGTCCCGCTGACTCTAGCATGCAGCACGGCGAGCGCCCGAGAGCACAAGCGCCAATGCCTCGCGGCGCTATGCATTGCTCACGCTTGCATGCAGATGTAGATTCACTTGCAATGGTGATTTCGCAAACGGCCATTCAAGTGTCGTAACCCGGCGAGCGCCGATCCAGGCGCCGCAACAGGCCCGGCCACGACAGTCCCGAGCCTTGCCCACGGGTGGCGCCGCGCGCTTGTTCAGCCGCTGTGGCGATGATGCTGGTCGGCACGGTGATCAATTCACCGCCACCGGCCTGGGCGCGCACTTGAATCGTGCACACGGTCTCGAACAGGTACATCGCAATGAAAGCATCGGCCACTGTTCGCCCCGTGGTCAACAAGCCGTGATTTCGCAGCATCAAATAGTTGGCGCTGCCGATGTCAGCCACCAGCCTGGCCTTTTCGTCGTCACGCAAAGCGACGCCTTCGTAGTCGTGATAGGCCAGGCTCGACAGCACAAAAATCGACTGTTGCGACAAAGGCAGTACACCGCTTTTTTGCGCTGAGACGGCAACACCGTTGAGGCTGTGCACATGCAAAACACAACCCGCATCGTGACGCGCGCCGTGCACGGCGCTGTGGATAACAAAACCGGCGGGGTTCACGTCAAAAAGCGACTCATCTAGCTTGTTGCCTTCTTGGTCAACTTTGACCAAGCTCGACGCGGTGATTTCATCAAACATCAAGCCGTACGGGTTGATGAGGAACTGCCCTTCCTGCCCAGGGACTCGCGCGCTGATGTGCGTGAAGACAAGATCGTCCCAGCCGTGCAGTGCAACCAAGCGATAGGCAGCCGCCAAATCGACCCGAACGCGCCACTCCTCGGCACTGACACGAGACTGAAGCGAAGGAATGGACAAAGCAGCAGTGGTCATGGTTAGGAATGAATTTTCTAAGAGGACAATGCAATGCTCCCTCAGCCACCGTCCAGTTGACAAGGCATGAATACCCCCAACCTCAGTGCCGACGAACGACACAACATCGACAACGGTGCCTGGTTCAGCAAACTCTCGCCCGAATTGCGCAGTGCCATCTTCTCGCGCGCCTTGGTGCGCCGACTGGCCGACAGTGCGCCTGTCGCATCGCGCGGCGCCTCAGCCGAAGAATGGTGCGCTGTCGCGCGTGGCGCCGTGCGCGTCAGTTCGGTGTCGCTGTCGGGCAAACAAGTCACCTTGACCTACGTCGAACCGGGAACCTGGTTCGGCGACATTTCGCTCTTTGACGAGCTGCCGCGCACCCACGACGCCGACGCCCATGGCCAGACCACGTTGCTGGTCGTGCGCAAACCCGACTTCAAAGCCTTGTTGGCGCAACACGCCGAGTTGTACGAGGCGTTGCTGCGCCTGAATTGCCGCCGCTTGCGTCTGATGTTCACGCAACTTGAAGACCTCAATACCCGGCCACTGCAAGTGCGTTTGGCCAAACAAATCTTGCTGTTGGCCAAGAGTTACGGCATTGCGCAGGGCGAAGACATCCGCATCGGTTTGCAGTTGGCGCAAGAAGACCTGGCGCAGTTGCTGGGTGCCTCGCGTCAGCGCGTGAACCAGGAGTTGAAGGGCTTCGAGCGTGAAGGAGCGGTTCGGGTTGAGCCGACCCGATTGGTGGTCACCTCACGTGAAAAGCTGTTGGCCATCGCCGAACGATGACACCCCGGCGCGCAGTCCCGCAATCCGACGCCTGATTTGCGTTGTCTGACCCGGCTTAATTTTCCAAGGCTGGTTGACTGGCTGCAAACAAGCTGGGCTGTGTGCTCGGTGCGGGCGCTGCCGCATGTTGTTCGTGCACGCGGCGCGCTTCACGCAGCGCGGTCTCAAACAATTTGACATGAGCTTCAAGCTGCTCGCGAGTCGGCTCGGAGCACTGTGTGCGCAGCAAGAGGCGTCCGCGTCCAATCATCAGCACCATGGGGTGCTCTGGCGCCCAACGCAAACCGGTCAAGCACTTGCCCAGGCTGAGTTCCAGCCAATCCTTGAGCCAACTGTGAACATTGCCCACGGCACTGTGGGTGTCCCGCAGTGCACCCAGATCGGTGCCCGAGAGCTTGGGGAACATCACCAACCAGCGCATCTCTGGTGGTGTTTGGTCATCGATGTGCGTCTTTACGCTCTCGACGTAACGGTCAAATACGGCGCGCTCCATGGCTTCTTGCAAGTGCTTGTTCAAGATTAGCAACTGCAATTCGGCACCGAAACCCAACTCGGCGCGCAAGCGCAATTCGTGTCCGTTGACGTAATGGCGCTGCGAAGGACCCCACTCCAACCGCCACGGTGTCACGCCGCAGCGCCCCTCAATAACGATGCCGCCATCGTCGCGCACAGGTCGCCAGGCGAACTGTCGCGAGTCGGCCCAAGCGGTCAGCGACCTTGAGGACGGCGGCGCTGGCTTGGGAGCGGACTTGAAGCAGCGTTTGATGAAACTGAGCATCGGGTAGAGTGCAACGAAGGTGATGTCGCGAAGTTCAATGGGCAGCCAACAATGCTGGGCGACTTGGCGGTCGGACAGCCCTGTGGCAGTAGGTCGAGTGAACCGCAAGGACAGAAAAAACTGACTTTTCACATGGTTGCCGTGGATATCGGCATCTGGCGTCAATACCAAAACAGCTTTTTGATCGACTGTGCGTTTCGGTTCGAACAAC
>JAYVRO010000470.1:0-3629 GCA_043776165.1 Rubrivivax sp.
CACTCGCGGTCAAAAAGCCGTGGGCTATGCGGCCACCAAATGTGGTCGTGGCAGCAAACTCTTCGTTGGTGTGCACAGCATTGTTGTCACCCGAGACACCGGCGAACAACACGATATCGGCCTCGGTGATGGTCTTGGAAAAGCTGGCCGACATGCCTTCTTTAAGGTCTTCAATGTCGTACCCGTATTGATCGTTCATGGGCGACCACCGGCGTTATGGGCCGTGGCATTGCCACCTTTGTTAAACAGCGCGGCCACTTCGCCTACCAAGCCGCGGCGGAACAGCAGCACGCACACTACAAAGATGGCCCCCATGATCACCGCGACCCACGGGCCCACCTTGTCAGCGAGCATGTTCTCCAGCCCTACGATGGTGATGGCCCCTGCCACCGGCCCAAGAATGGTGCCCAGGCCGCCGAGCAGCGTCATCAGAATCACATCGCCCGAGGTGTGCCAGTGCACGTCCCCCAATGAGGCCAGTTGAAACACCAGCGACTTGGTGGCACCGGCCAACCCGGTCAGGGCGGCTGAGATCACAAAGGCCAGCAGCTTGAACCGGTTCACGTCGTAACCCAGCGAAATGGCGCGCGCTTCGTTGTCACGAATGGCTTTCAGAATTTGACCGAAGGGTGAGTGAATAGTGCGGTTGATCACCCAAAAGCCGGCCAGAAACACAGCGAACACGAAGTAGTACATGGCGATGTTGTCCGTCAAATCCAGGACGCCAAACAGCTTGCCTCGGGGAATGCCCTGCATGCCGTCCTCGCCCCCGGTGAACTTCATTTGCAGCGCCAGGAAGAAGATGATTTGCGCCAGGCCCAAAGTGATCATGGCAAAGTAAATGCCCGCGCGGCGAATGGCGATCAGCCCAAAGATGGCACCCAGCACACCGCCAAAAATCATGCCCGCCAGCAGGCCCAGTTCAGGTGTTAAGCCCATGTCACGACACAGATAGCCGGTGATGTAGGCCGAGCCACCGAAAAAAGCCGCATGACCAAATGAAAGCAGCCCGGCAAAACCCAGCAGCAAATTGAAGGCACAGGCGAACAGTGCGAAGCACAGCAGCTTCATCAGCAACGTGGGGTAGAACACAAATGGCGCGATGGATCCCAGCACCACCAGCGTGGCAAACAGCCAGAAGGTGCGCTGGTTGCCAGAGGGCGGAGCCACGGTGGACGAAGACACAACAGCAGAATTCATGAGACTTCCTTCAGGCTTGCTTGCCAAACAGGCCAGCAGGTTTAACGAGTAACACCAGCACCATGATCAAAAAGATCACTACAGCAGAGGCCTCGGGGTAAAGCACTTTGGCCAGGCCTTCAACCACACCCAGGCCCAGCCCGGTGAGAATGGAGCCCAGGATAGAACCCATGCCACCAATCACCACCACCGCAAACACGATGATGATGAGGTTCGAACCCATGACAGGATTTACCTGAACAATGGGTGCAGCTAAAACGCCTGCAAAGGCAGCCAGCGCGGCCCCTGCTGCATAGGTAGATGTGATCAGCACCGGCACGTTGATGCCCAGTGCCTGCACCAGATCAGGCCGCTGTGTGGCTGCACGCAAAGTGGCACCCAATGGGGTTCGCTCAATCACGTACCAGGCCGCCATGCACACGGTAAGTGACGCAACCACCACCCACGCACGGTAGATCGGCAAGAACATGAAGCCCAGGTTGACCCCGCCTTGCAATAGCTCCGGCACCTCATACGACTCGCCTGATACGCCAAAGAAGTTCTTGAAAACGCCCTCGGCCATCAAGGCCAGGCCAAAGGTCAATAGCAAGCTGTAAAGGTGGTCCAGCTTGTAGAGGTGCTTGAGCATCGTGCGCTCAATCACCGCTGCCACCAACCCGATCAGCAGGGGAGCCAACAACAGCGAAGCCCAGTAATTGATGCCCAGGTAATTCAAGCCCAACCAGGCCAAAAACGCGCCCACCATGTACTGCGCACCGTGTGCGAAGTTGATGATGTTAAGCAGGCCAAAGATGATGGCTAGCCCCAGGCTTAAAACGGCGTAAAACGAGCCGTTGATCAAACCCAGCAAAAGCTGGCCAAAAAAGGCCTGCGACGTGATGCCGAAAATTTCCATGGCGTGAGCCTCTCTACCAAAGCAATCCAAAAACAGGAACCCTAAGGTCGAGAGCGACCTTAGGACAGTGTTGACAACCGATTACTTCTTGATCAGTGGGCAGCGTGAAGCCGATAAAGGCTGGAACGCTTCGGCCGCAGAAATAGTGGCTTTCACGTTGTAGTAGTCCCAAGGAGTCTTGGACTCGCCAGGCTTCTTGACTTGCAACAGGTACATGTCATGCACCATACGGCCATCGTCACGAATCTTGCCGTTCTTGGCGAAGAAGTCGTTCACCGGTGTTTTCTTCATCTGCGCCATGACCTTGGCCGTGTCATCACTGTTGATAGCTTTGACGGCTTTAAGGTAATGCATGGTGGACGAGTACTGGCCCGCCTGCACCATGGTGGGCATGCGCTTGTGCTGTGCAAAGAAGCGCTTGGACCAGGCGCGCGTCTCTTCATTCAAATCCCAGTAAAAACCTTCGGTCAAGAACATGTTTTGGGTATTTTTCAGACCCAGCGAATGCACATCGGTAATGAACATCAACAAGCCGGCCAGTGACTGCTTGGGCGTGATGCCAAACTCGGCCGCTTGCTTGATCGAGTTGATGGTGTCGCCACCGGCATTGGCCAAACCAATGATTTGCGCGCCTGACGATTGCGCCTTCAACAAAAACGACGAAAAATCGCTACCAGGAAATGGGTGACGCACAGCGCCCAACACTTCGCCGCCGTTGGCCTTGACGACATCACCCGCGTCTTTTTCAAGTGCGTGACCAAAAGCATAGTCCGCCGTCAAAAAGAACCATTTTTTGCCGCCACCTTGAGTCACAGCTTTGGCAGTGCCATTGGCCACCGCATAGGTGTCGTACGTCCAATGGACGGTGACGTCATTGCAGCTCTCGTTGGTGATGGCTGTGGATGCCGCACCGGAGATCAAGGCAATCTTGTTCTTTTCTTTGGCAATCTTTTGCACGGCCAGGCCGACTGAGGTGGTGACCAGCTCGGTGGCCACGTCAACCTTGTCTTTCTCAAACCATTCACGTGCCTTGTTGGCGGCGATGTCGCCCTTGTTTTGGTGGTCTGCTGATACCATTTCAACTTTAAAAGTTGGCTTCTCATTGGCCACAAAGTCGTCAATAGCCATTTTGGTCGCAATGACGGCACCGGTGCCCGCCACGTCGGAGTACAGGCCAGACAAATCCGTCAGCACGCCGATTTTGACGACACCGTCCGATACCTGAGCCTGCGCAGCACCTGCGACGAGCAGCGAAAGGCCGACGGCCTGGGCGATTTGTTTGAGTTTCATGAAGTATCTCCTGGTTAAAAACTAAATTGAAGAATGGGGGGACTGGGTTGGTGTGTATGAGAAAGGGGGAACGACGCTGCCATCGGTTGCGCGTCAGACACCCAGCAGCTCATGCAATTCATCGGTCTTGGCCGCCAGCTCATGGGGCTGCACGGTCATGATCACGTGGCCATGTTCCAGCACGTAATGGCGGTCGGCCAGCGGTGCCGCAAAACGGAAGTTCTGCTCCACCAGAATGATGGTG
>JAYVRO010000471.1:0-12641 GCA_043776165.1 Rubrivivax sp.
CCGGTGCTGGCCGGCATGCTTGACGCCGGTGGTGAATACGCATGGCGCACGCGAGGCGAAGAACACATGTGGACGCCCGACGCCATTGCCAAGCTGCAACACGCCGCGCGCGCTGGCAAGTTCGAGACCTACAAGGAATACGCGCAACTCATCAATGACCAAAGCCGTCGCCACATGACCTTGCGTGGCCTGTTCGAATTCAAGGTCGACCCGAGCAAGGCCATTGCCTTGGATGAGGTTGAACCCGCCACCAGCATCGTCAAGCGCTTTGCCACGGGCGCCATGTCGCTGGGCTCCATCTCGACCGAAGCGCACACCAATTTGGCCATCGCCATGAACCGCATCGGCGGCAAGAGCAATACCGGTGAAGGGGGTGAAGACCCGGCGCGTTATCGCAACGAGATGAAGGGCATTCGCATTGTTGCGGGCACCAAGGTGAGTGATGTCATTGGCGCCAAAGTCATTGAGGCCGACTACGTTTTGCAAGATGGCGACAGCCTGCGCAGCAAGATCAAACAAGTCGCATCTGGCCGCTTTGGCGTCACCACTGAGTACTTGGTGTCTGCCGATCAGATCCAGATCAAGATGGCCCAAGGCGCCAAGCCCGGAGAGGGCGGCCAATTGCCGGGTGGCAAGGTCAGCGAGTACATCGGCATGCTGCGTTATTCCGTGCCTGGCGTGGGCCTCATCAGCCCACCACCCCACCACGACATCTATTCGATTGAAGACCTGGCTCAACTCATCCACGATCTGAAGAATGCCAACCCGCGCGCCAGCATCAGCGTCAAGTTGGTATCTGAAGTCGGTGTCGGCACCATCGCCGCCGGCGTCACGAAATGCAAAGCCGACCACGTGGTGATTGCGGGACATGACGGCGGCACGGGCGCGTCACCCTGGTCGTCCATCAAACACGCGGGCACGCCTTGGGAGTTGGGTCTGGCCGAGACGCAGCAGACCCTGGTGCTGAATCGTTTGCGCGGTCGCATTCGCGTGCAAGCCGATGGCCAAATGAAGACCGGGCGCGACGTGGTGATTGGCGCGCTTTTGGGTGCCGATGAATTCGGCTTCGCCACTGCGCCGTTGGTGGCCGAAGGCTGCATCATGATGCGCAAATGCCATCTCAACACCTGCCCCGTGGGCGTGGCCACGCAAGACCCCGTGCTGCGCAAAAAGTTTGCTGGCAAGCCCGAGCACGTGGTGAATTTCTTCTTCTTTGTAGCAGAAGAAGCGCGCCTCATCATGGCCCAGCTGGGCATGCGTACCTTTGATGAGTTGATTGGCCGCAGTGACTTGCTCGACACCAAAAAGGGCATTGAACACTGGAAAGCGCAAGGCCTTGACTTCGCCCGCGTGTTTTATCAACCTGAGGTGAGTGCCGACGTCTCGCGCCATCACACCGAACAGCAGGACCATGGCCTGCATCGCGCGCTTGATTTGAAGCTCATCGAGCGTTGCAAACCGGCCATCGAGCGCGGTGAAAAAGTACAGTTCATGGAAGACACCCGCAACCGCAACCGCAGCGTGGGCGCCATGCTCTCAGGCGAGCTCATTCGCCATCGCCCAGAAGGCCTGCCCGACCACACCATCTTCATGCAGATGGAAGGCACGGGCGGCCAAAGTTTTGGCGCTTTCCTGGCCAAGGGCATCACCTTGTATTTGATTGGTGACGCCAACGACTACACCGGCAAGGGCATGTCGGGCGGGCGAATTGTGGTGCGCCCGAGCATTGACTTTCGAGGTGACGCAACGACCAACACCATCATTGGCAACACGGCCTTGTACGGCGCAACCAGCGGCGAAGCCTTCTTCCGTGGCGTGGCGGGCGAACGTTTTGCCGTGCGCTTGTCGGGCGCCAGCGCCGTGGTCGAAGGCACGGGCGACCATGGCTGTGAATACATGACCGGCGGCACCGTGGCCGTGCTGGGCAAGACTGGGCGCAACTTTGCCGCTGGTATGTCGGGCGGCGTGGCCTATGTCTACGACGAAGACGGCCAGTTCGCCAAGCGCTGCAACACCAGCATGGTGGCGTTGGACAACGTGCCACCGCGTGAAGTGCAAGAAGCCGCCGGTGTGGCAACAGGTTGGCATCTTGGCCAGACCGATGAGGTGGTGCTGAAGAAGCTCATCGAAGACCACCACCGCTGGACGGGCAGTTTGCGCGCTCGCGAAATCCTGGACACCTGGGCGACCCAGCGCACACGATTCGTCAAGGTTTTCCCGCACGAGTACAAGCGTGTGTTGTCTGAGCGTGCGGCCAAGGCGCAAGCCACAGCAGCCATTGCCGTTGCGAGCGCGCCATCCATCGACACGACGCGAACCGTTCCGGTCAAATAAAACCACGCGAAACACACAGAGCACATCATGGGAAAAGTCACTGGTTTTATGGAGTACGAGCGCCTGGAGGAAGGCTACGAGCCGGTGCCGAAACGGCTGAAAAATTGGCGTGAATTTGTCATCACGCTGAACGATGCCGACGCCCAAGTACAAAGCGCACGCTGCATGGACTGCGGCACGCCGTTTTGCACCTCGGGCTGCCCCGTTAACAACATCATTCCTGACTTCAATGATCTTGTATGGCGGGGCGACTGGAAAAACGCCATCGACGTTTTGCACAGCACCAACAACTTCCCCGAGTTCACCGGTCGAGTCTGCCCCGCACCTTGCGAAGCCGCCTGCACGCTCAATGTCAACGATGACGCTGTGGGCATCAAGAGCATCGAGCACGCCATCATTGACCGCGCTTGGGCCGAAGCTTGGGTTCAGCCGCAATTGCCCAAGGTGACAACAAGCAAACGCGTGGCTGTGGTGGGCAGTGGCCCTGCAGGAATGGCCGCAGCGCAGCAACTAGCTCGTGCCGGGCACGCCGTGACGCTCTTCGAAAAGAACAGTCGCATTGGCGGTTTGCTGCGCTACGGCATTCCCGATTTCAAGATGGAGAAGACGCACATCGACAGGCGCGTCACCCAAATGCAGGCCGAAGGTGTGGTCTTCAAAACCCGTGTGCTGGTGGGCGCCATGCCTGCTGACAGCAGGGTCACCAACGACGCGAAAGAGACCATCAGTGCTGCTGAATTGAAAGCGCAGTTTGACGCCGTGCTGCTCACCGGTGGTTCAGAAAACTCGCGCGACTTGCCCGTTCCGGGCCGGGAACTCGATGGCGTTCACTTCGCGATGGAATTTTTGCCCCAACAAAATAAAGTTGTGGCTGGCGACAAGCTCAAGGGCCAGATCTCAGCTGCTGGCAAACACGTCATCGTGATTGGCGGCGGTGACACCGGCAGTGACTGCGTGGGCACCAGCAACCGCCATGGCGCGGCCAGCGTCACGCAGTTTGAGCTGATGCCCCAGCCCCCCGAGCAAGAGGACCGGCCACTCACCTGGCCCTATTGGCCCTACAAACTGCGCAGCAGTTCCAGCCATGACGAAGGCTGTGAGCGTGAATTTGCCATCGCCACCAAAGCGTTCACGGGTGCCAAAGGCAAGGTGAGTTCACTCACCACCGTGCACGTGCAATGGCAGGACGGCAAGATGGTGGAAATGCAAGGCAGCGAGAAAGTCTACAAGGCGGATTTGGTGCTCCTCGCCATGGGGTTCACCAACCCTGTGGCGTCGGTGCTCGATGCGTTTGGCATTGATAAGGACCCGCGCGGCAACGCCAAAGCGAACACTGAATTGGCCGACGCCTATTGCACCAACGTGGCTGGCGTTTTTGCTGCCGGTGACATGCGCCGAGGCCAAAGTCTGGTGGTGTGGGCCATCCGCGAAGGACGGCAAGCGGCGCGCGCGGTGGACCAGTTTTTGATGGGGGCCAGCAGCTTGCCGAGGTAGCCTGCGCGCCACACTCACTCAGGAGATGAACGTGAAAACCCCCAGGCTAACCCCGAGGTGAATTTCTTGCGTGCGACAATTCTGCGCCTCGAACAACCCTGAGCCTGGGCCCCTGCCCAACCTTTGACTTGAGCAACGAAAACCTCATCAGCATCGACCACGTCACCTTTGGCTATGACGCCGCGCGGACGATCCTGAACGACGTGTCCCTGGACTTCAAGCGCGGCAAAGTCACCGCCATTTTGGGCGGCTCGGGCTGCGGCAAAACCACCTTGCTGCGCCTCATTGGCGGCGTGTACCGGGCCAACAGCGGCAACGTGATCTTCGATGGCGAAGTCGTCAATACACGCGACAAGGTCCAGCTCTACCGCATCCGCCGCCGCTTGGGCATGCTCTTTCAGTTCGGTGCCTTGTTCACTGATTTGACGGTGTTTGAAAACGTTGCGTTCCCTTTGCGTGAACAAACCGAATTGCCCGAAGAAATGGTGCGCGACATCGTATTGATGAAGCTCAACGCCGTGGGTCTGCGAGGTACCGCGCAGCTGCGAATCTCACAAGTCTCGGGCGGCATGATGCGGCGCATTGCCTTGGCGCGCGCCATGGCGCTGGACCCCGAGGTCATCATGTACGACGAGCCTTTTGCGGGGCTGGACCCTATCTCCATGGGCGTCATTGCCAACCTCATTCGCAAGTTGAACGACACCACGGGGGCCACGTCCTTGATGGTCTCGCACGACGTGCAAGAGTGCTTTGCAATTTGTGACTACGCTTATTTGCTGTCGTCTGGCGGTCGGGTTGTGTCGCATGGCACGCCGGCTGAGCTCAGCGCTTCTGACGACGCTGAGGTACGTCAGTTCATTCGGGGTGAACCCGACGGCCCGGTGCGTTTTCATTACCCGGCTGCGCCGTTTGCGCAAGACATGGGTTTGATGTGATGGATCGCATTGCCGACAAATTGGCAGCACTTGGCCGCTTCTCGCTGCGCTGGCTGCGTGCGCTGGGACACGCCGCTTTTTTCTTTCTCGATCTGTTGCGTTTTACGCCCGCAGCCCTGCGCCGCTTCACGCTGGTGGTGGCTCAAGTCCACGCTATCGGCAACCGCTCTCTTGTCATCATCATGGCGTCGGGCTTGGCCGTCGGTTTTGTGCTCGCTTTGCAGATGTATTACGCCTTGGTGGCTTACGGCGCGGGTGAGAGCCTGGGCCTCATCGTCAACTTGGCCCTGGTGCGCGAGCTCGGGCCGGTGGTCACGGCGCTCTTGTTTGCCGGACGTGCGGGCACTTCGTTAACGGCTGAGATTGGTTTGATGAAGGCGGGCGAACAACTCGCGGCGATGGAGCTCATGGCGGTGGACCCGCGCAGTCGCGTGCTGGCGCCGCGCTTCATTGGCGGTGTGGTGTCGATGCCCATCTTGGCCATTCTCTTTTCGGCCATCGGTGTGATCGGCGCTTACATCGTGGCCGTGATGCTCATCGGCATAGACAGTGGCAACTTCTGGTCGATCATGCAAAACCGCGTCGATGTCTGGCGCGATGTTGGCAACGGTGTCGTCAAGAGCGCGGCTTTTGGCGTTATTTGTACCTTCGTGGCGCTCTACCAGGGCCACGAAACACAGGCGACGCCCGAGGGCGTGGCTTACGCCACCACCCGCACCGTCGTGATCTCTTCATTGGCCGTGCTGGGCATGGACTTTGTGCTTACCGCATTGATGTTCTCGGCGCCTTGATGGCTGCCGGGTAAGGACGAATGATGGCTACAAAAAAGATTGAAACCATGGTCGGGCTGTTTGTTTTGCTCGGCATCCTGGCCCTGGTTTTTCTGGCCTTGAAAGCGGCCAATCTGGGCAGCGTGGGCGGGGGCAATTCCTACACCGTGACGGCCCGCTTTGACAACATTGGTGGCTTGAAGGTGCGTGCTTCGGTGCGCAGCGCAGGCGTTACCGTGGGCCGCATCACCAAGATCGGCCTGGACCCCAAGACCTACCAGGGGGTGGTGACGCTCGACATCGACAGCCACTTCCTCTTTCCCAAAGACACGTCCGCAAAGATCTTGACAGCGGGCCTGTTGGGCGACCAGTACGTTGGTTTGGAACCCGGCGGCGACGAGAAGAACTTTGGCCCCGGCGACGCCATCGCGCAGACTCAATCGGCCGTCGTCCTAGAAAACCTCATCGGCCAGTTGCTCACTGGCAAGGCCGCTGAGGCCGGTACCCCACACGCTGCCTCAGGGGCTTCAAAATGATCTCAAAGTCCGTTTTTTCTCGCTTTCGCGGGGCGCTGTTGCTGGCCTCATTGGCTGTGCTCAGTGCGTGCGCAACCGTGGCGCCCACGGGCTCCGCCCCTTCGCCCAGTGCCCCACCGACGCCGTCACCCACAGCGGCCATCGACCCCTGGGAAAACTGGAACCGCAAAGTCTTTGTTTTTAATGAAGCTGTGGATGAAGCCGTGCTCAAACCCGTTGCCACGGCTTACCGCAAGGTGGTGCCGCAAATGGTGCGCGCAGGCGTGAGCAACTTTTTTGGCAACATCAGCGACGTGTGGTCGATGACCAACCAGTTTTTGCAGGGCAAGCCCGCCTTCGGTTTGGACATGGGCATGCGTGTGCTCACCAACACCATCTTCGGTTTGGGCGGCGTTCTCGACCCGGCTTCCGAGCTGCAACTGCCCAAGCGCAGTGAAGACTTTGGCCAAACACTGGCCGTGTGGGGCGTCGGCAATGGCCCTTTTGTGATGTTGCCGCTGCTGGGGCCATCCACGCTGCGCGACACACTGGCCTTTCCCTTCGACAGTTATGGCACGTCTACCTCTCGCTGGATTGAGAGCACCAACAACTACATTGTCACGCCCTTGTTCGTGGTGCAGGTGCGCTCGGAGTTGTTGGAGACAACGCAGCTCATCAGCGACGTTTCACTCGACAAATACTCCTTCATCCGTGATGGCTACCTGGCGCGTCGCTTGAACCTCATTTACGACGGTTCGCCACCATTAGAAAAATTTGACGACGACAACGCCGATCCGCCGGCAAAAACTTCTGACGCTAAGAAGTGAACGAAACCATGCGCTCGCGCGTTGTGGCCCAGGCCCGCAATCCGCAGGCATGAAGAAGGACACCCCGTGTTGAAGAACTTGCTCTCCGTTTTGGCCCTTGCCTCCAGCGCGCTTTTTGCCGCACCGGCCTTTGCTGACGCTGATGCGGAAGCACTGGTGAAAAAAATCTCTACAGACGTCATCGACACCGCCAAGGCTGACAAGTCGGTCCAAGCCGGTGACCTCCAACGCGTCATCGGCTTGGTCGACAACAAGGTGATGCCAAACGTTAACTTTGAGGTCATGACACGCTCTGCCGTGGGCCCCACCTGGCGCACCGCCACGCCTGAACAACGCAGCAAAGTGCAGGCGGAATTCAAGACGCTGTTGGTTCGTGTCTATGCCGGCGCCCTGACGCAAATCAAAGAACAAACCGTTGAAGTGACCAAGACCCAAGCCGTGCCCAGCAGCACCCAAGTGGTGGTGCAAACCGAAGTGCGCGGCAAGGGGGAACCCATCAAGCTCGACTACCGAATGGACAAGGGCGATGGCGGCTGGAAGATCATCGACGTTAACGTTGGTGGCATCTGGTTGGTCACCAGCTACCGCTCGCAATTTGCCCAGGAAATTGCCGCTGGGGGCATGGATGGCCTCATAACCAAGCTGGCCGAGCGCAACAAGGCAGCGGGCAAGGGCTGAGCCCCAACAGGACACACCATGCAGTTGCCCGCCATTGCCACCATCGATCAAGCCACTGCGCTATTGGGCTTGTTGGACCAAGCGCTGACAGGTGTGGTTCGTCGTGACGGTGGTCATGACCCAAGCCATGACGCAAGCCAGGGCGCGGGTCCTGTCGAGGGGCACACTGCGGGACAAAACTGCTTGCAGATTGATGCCAGCGGCGTGCGTGAATTCGACACCTCGCTTCTGGCTTGGCTGTTGCAAGCCAAACGGCGCTGTGCTGCGATGGGTGCCACGGTCAGGCTCGCCGGCGCGCCGCCAAAGCTCACCGAGCTGGCGCGTCTTTATGGCGTAGAAGACTTGCTGCCTTTGGCCTGACTTGGCTCGCGCGCATCGTTCAGCGCGTTGTAGCGCGTGGTGCGCAGATTGCGTTTGATCTCTTGCAGCATCGGGCGCAGGCTCGCGCTGCCCAGGCGCAATGCCACGCCGGTGGTCAAGATATCCACGATCATCAAATGCAGCAAACGCGACACCATGGGGCTGTAGCGGTCAGCGTCTTCGGGGTGGTCGGCGGCGAGCAAGATGTGGTGTGCAGTGAGCGCCCTGTGTGCCAAGGGCGAGCCTGAGGAAGTGATGACGATGACCATGGCGCCCTTGCGTCTGGCGATCTCGTCAACGTCCAGTAAGTCGCGGCTGCGGCCCGAGTTGCTGAAGATCACCGCGCAGTCACCGGGCTTGAGCATGGTGGCACTCATCACCTGAACATGGCCGTCACTCACTGCTGCAGCTGTGACGCCCAGCCGGAAAAATTTGTGCTGCGCATCCTGCGCCACGATGCCTGAATTGCCCACGCCGTAAAACTCGATGCGTCGACCTTGTTGGCAGGCATTGGCCAACGCTGCAATGGCGTGTTCGATGGACTGGCTGGCGGCAGCGTTGCGATATCGCAGCAGGGCCGCCACGGCGTTGTCGATGACTTTGACCACCACGTCACCGGCCTTGTCGTCGTCGTCCACCGCGCGGTGAACAAAGGGCACACCTTCGTTGACGTTGCCTGCAAGCTTGATCTTGAAATCCGTCAGGCCGTCGTAACCCACACTGCGGCAAAAACGAACAACGGTCGGCTTGCTGACTTGGGCACGCCGTGCCAATTCGCTGATGGGCAACTGCGCAAACCCGCGCGCATCGGTCAGCAACAGTTTCGCCACGCGCTGCTCGGCCGGCGGCAAGGCGGGGATGGAGGCGCGGATGCGGTCGAGCATGCTCAGGTCATACCGTGGCCTGTGACTCGCTGTCGACGCTGCAGTTGCACATGCTCACTGTTCTTCAGCCCAAGCGTGACCATCCCGCGCCACCATGGCGCTCGACGCTGGGGGGCCCCAGCTGCCAGCGGCGTAGGGCCGGGGGCCGCTGGGATCATTGGCCCAGGCTTGCAGCACGGGTTCCACCCACTTCCAGGCCTGTTCTTGTTCGTCACTGCGCACAAACAGGTTCAGCCGCCCAGCAATGGCGTCCATCAACAAGCGTTCATAAGCGCCCACACGTTCGCTGGCAAAGGCTTTGTCAAAGTCGAGGTCGAGCGACACCGGTGAAAGCACTTCGCCCATGCTGCCGGTGGGCGCGTTGCCTTTGGCGGCCAACAAGCGCAGCTCCAAGCCGTCTTCAGGTTGCAGCTTGATGACGAGTTGATTGGCACGGTTCGTGCCGGGAAAAATCGGGTGCGGCACAGGTCGAAAATTAACAACGATCTGTGCCTCTTGCGCGGCCATGCGTTTGCCCGTGCGCAAGTAAAAGGGCACACCGGCCCAGCGCCAGCTTTGCACCTCTGTGCGCAGCGACACGAAAGTTTCGCAGCGGCTGTCTTTGGGTACCTTTGCCTCTTCGAGGTAACCCGGTACGGCCACACCGCCCACCGTGCCTGCGCGGTACTGGCCACGCACCACGTCGCGCGACACAGACTCAGGGGTGAAGGGTCGCAATGACTTCAGTACCTTCAACTTTTCATCACGAATGGCGTCGGCGTCATTCGCGGACGGGGGCTCCATGGCGATCATGGTCAGTAGCTGCAGAGCGTGGTTTTGCACCATGTCGCGCAGCGCACCGGTGGTGTCGTAAAAGGCGCCTCGCGTGCCCACACCCAGGCCTTCGGTCAAGGTGATCTGGATGTTGGCAATGCATTCGCGGCGCCACAGCGGCTCGAACAAGGTATTGCCAAATCGCAGGGCCATGAGGTTTTGAACCGCTGCCTTGCCCAGGTAATGGTCGATGCGAAAGGCCTGCTCTTCGGTGAACGCGGCACGCACGACACGGTTGATTTCTTGCGCACTGGCCAGGTCATGACCGAGCGGCTTTTCAAGTACCACGCGCACGCGCGGGCCGTTTAGATTGGCGTTACCGAGTTG
Organism: Rubrivivax sp.; assembly: GCA_043776165.1. Taxonomy (GTDB): domain Bacteria; phylum Pseudomonadota; class Gammaproteobacteria; order Burkholderiales; family Burkholderiaceae_C; genus Rubrivivax. The sequence goes on from JAYVRO010000471.1 coordinate 9,938, forward strand.
CTTGCAAATCACTGGGAATAGGTGGGGGCTGGTGGCCAAAAAGAGCACCACGGTTTCGGCGCTGCGGGCATCAATCCAGTCCTTCAAACCGGCGTAATGCGCGGGTTGGGACAGGTCCATGCGTCGATAAAAGAGCATGCTGGCAAAACGCTCAAACTCTTCGTCGCTGGGGCGCTTGGAGGCCTCGACCTCGGCGAACCGTTCTCGGATGAAAGCGCGGTAGGCGTCGTCGCTGCGTTCATCCCGGGCCACCGCCAAGATGCGCGCGCCAGGTGGCAACTTGTGGTGCCGCATGGCTTGGAACAAGGCCGGCATCAGCTTGCGCCAAGTCAGGTCACCCGTGCCACCAAATAGAACAAGATCAAAAGACATGATTGTTGCAGCGGTTAGCCCTGGACTGTGCTTTGATGTCGGCGCCTGAAGGCTTTCGGGGCTGTAATTTAGTTACGAATCGCATGATGCCGAGGAATGCGTTGCGGGTCAATCTGGACAGGTCAATCCAAGGCGTGCCCTGGCAAGCGAGTCCACGCAGGTCTTGATCAATTTTTACTGAAATGCGCCGGGCGTCCACCCCACACGCGGCAGCAAGGGCCGGGTGCCAATCGGCATCTTGAACTCGGCCTTGGGCGACAAGTCCATGCCCATGTGGTTTCGGGGGTCAATGCCCTGGGTACGCAAGCTCGAATCGTTTGGCAGCGCGTAATCCATCATCGTGGGGCCGCGCAACCAACGTCCGAGTGTTTGCGCATTGCCCTCGAACTTGCCGTTGTTGAGCATGCTGAAAATGCCCAGCCCGGCCGTGACGTTGTTGATGGCGTGCACCGGCGTTCTGGCCGGCAAGCGGTCATCAAAAACACGCAGAAAGCGCGCCAGCACGAGCCCGCTGCTGATCAAGGTGTTGTGGCTCATGTACAGGCCGTTCTGTGGCCAGGCGCGGCCTTCGGCACCAAAGGCCACGAGGGTGCGGTTTTGCGCGTCGGGCCCCTGGCCGATGACGTTGCCGATGAGGTAGGCCAGACCGCCGTTGGGCAAGTCGATTTCGTACGAGGCCTGGCCCGCCCAACCGTCGTGGATCATGTTGTAGGCAATGACAGTTTGTTTGGCACGCGACTTGATGAGGTGGCCTTCAAAACCTTCGTGAAAGCGGCTGCCCGTGATGGTGACGCGGGCGATGCGCCCAACGTAAAGCAGGTGCGACAAGCTGCCTGTGGAGCGCGGCGCCTCGCCAAAAATGCTGTCCTGGATTTGCAGCTCGGCGTCTTCAAAGTTGCCCGTGAGCAAACCCATTTCGTTGTCGAAAAATGCACAGTCCTTGACGTGCAAATATCCCTTCTCAAAGCGCACGCCGGCGCCGTTGCCGTCTGGCACCCGCGAGCCGCGAAATTCGAGGTTCTCGAGCAGCACGTTGCCGTCACGCACCACGATGATGGCTTTGCCCTCGGCGTATTTGCCACCAGCGCGCAGCACGGGGCGTTTGCCAATGCCGCGCACGATGAGCCGTTTTTGTGTGATGACACCAACTTCGCCGTCGTACTCGCCTTCCAGCACAGCCACAGTGTCACCGTCCAAGGCCTTGGCGAGCGCCTCGTGCAAGCTCATGGCAGGTGCTTTGGGGCCAACGATCCAGGTTGTTGCGCTGGCGGCGCCAGCCCACAAAAAAAAGGCGGCCATCAGGGTGGCGATTTGACGGCCCGCTCGCGGGCTTGTTTTCTTTTGTCGCATGCCCGAATTCTTGCCGCAGTTCGCTGTTTGGTCGCAGTGCAGTGTCGTTCGGCGTGAAATCGGCCCGTGCATTGCTGGACGATAGCCACGATGCAAGCGCAAGTTGCGCCGTTTGGATGCGGGTGATTCCCCGAAGCCCAATCGGTCGCGCGAAGTGCGATGCTCAGGGCCTATTGCGGCGCGCTTTTGCGGTGCATTTTTTCAGCGTGCTGGCCGATGGCGGCATCACGATCGCATTTCTGCGCAAAGCCGACGATGGACCCGGAGATCCCCATGTTCAAAAAATCATTCGCCCTGACTGTCATGCTGGCACTTGGCACATCCTCGCAGGCCCAAGACGCTGGCCAGCTGAACGTGATCTGCTCGGTACAAGCCGAGTGGTGCAACCTCATCCAGACGGTGTTCGCCAAGACCACAGGCATCAAGGTCAACATGTCCCTCAAGGGCTCAGGTGAAACCTTGGCTCAGCTGATCGCCGAGCGCGCCAACCCCAAAACCGACATATGGTTTGGTGGTACGGGCGACCCGCACTTGCAAGCGGCCGAACAAGATTTGTCGCTGGAATACAAGTCCCCCAGCTTGCCGCAACTGCACATCTGGGCCCAGCAGCAAGCCGCGCAGTCCAAATACCGCACCGTGGGCATCTACTCGGGGCCGCTGGGCTTTGGCTACAACACCGAACTGCTGGCCAAAAAGAAGCTGGCTGCACCCAAGAGCTGGGCCGATTTGCTCAACCCGGCTTTCAAGGGCGAGATCCAGGTAGCCAACCCCGCCAGTAGCGGCACGGCCTACACCATGATCGCCACCTTGGTGCAGTTGATGGGTGAAGAGAAGGCGTTTGACTACATGAAGGCGCTGCACAAAAACATTGCCACATACACGCGCAGCGGCACTGGCCCCATCAAGGCCGCCGCGCGGGGCGAGACCACCGTCTCCATCAGCTTTGTGCACGACGGCCCTGGCGAGGCCATGCAGGGCTTCC
>JAYVRO010000472.1:0-3613 GCA_043776165.1 Rubrivivax sp.
GTCCCACAAGAGTTTGCTGCCGGTGAGCAGCAAGCCAACGTGAAAGAGCCGATAAAACAGCACCGGTGAAATGTGCTTGACCAGGCGCACACCCAGCCAAACGCCCACAGGCGCCACAGGCAACAAAACCAAGGACGTGAGCAAGTTGTGCGTGTCGAACAGACCCAACAGTGCATAGGGCAGCCATTTGGCCAAGTTGATGGCGGCAAAAAACACCCCCATGGTGGCCGTAAAGACGATGGGGGCCAGCCTCATCGGCAGCACATAAAAACCGATCGGCGGCCCGCCCGAATGCGCGACAAAACTGGTGAAACCCGAGGTTGCGCCCAACACCCAACCCAACCAGCGCGGCGGCGGTGGTGCCTCAGGTCGCGGTGGGCGCAGCAAACGGATGGCCAGAAAACACAACGTCATCGCACCAACCACGGCCGTCACGGTTTTTGTCGACAGCAGACCAAAAAGCAATGCGCCAGCGGCCACGCCCAGTAGGCCAGCGGGCACGAGCACACGCAACAGTGCGCGGTCGCGGTGGCGCACCAAGGCCATCAAGCCCAGTGCATCGATGACCAGGAGCACAGGCAAAAAGAGTGCTGCGGCTTGGGGCACGGGCACGACCAGCGCCATCAGGGGCACGGCCAGCGCGCCAAAGCCGGTGCCGAAGCCGCTCTTGGAAATGCCCATCAACAACACGGCGGGCACGGCCACAAAGTAGAACCAAGGATCGGTGTTCACAAGCCGGGACGGGGCCGATGTTCAGGCTGACCTTGACGTTGAAACCGACGTTGGCGTTTCAGCTTAGACAAGCTGGCAGGCTTCTTCAAAACTCAAGCGTGGATTGCGGGGACGCGTCTTGCTTGCGTCGGCATGGCCCAAGGTGCAAATGAAGTTGGTCTTGACCATCGATCCGGCCCAGAAGGAAGCGTCCATCTTGGTCGCGTCAAAGCCGCTCATGGGCCCGCAACCCAATCCCAGCGAGCGTGCGGCCATGATCAAGTAGGCACCCTGCAGACTGGAGTTGCGCAGCGCGGTGGCATCGATCATGTCTTGCTTGCCCACAAACCAGGCCCGCGCGTCGGTGTGCGCAAAGAGCCTGGGCAGTTGCTCGTAAAACGCCATGTCCATGCCCACGATCGCTGTGACAGGGGCTTGCGCCACCTTGGCCGCGTTGCCTGGGCTCACGCAAGCAAGCAGTTTGTCTTTGGCCTCTTGGCTGCGTACAAATACAAAACGCGCTGGACTGCAATTGGCCGATGTGGGGCCCCAGCGCAATAGCTCGTAGAGCGCGCGCAGCGTGTCATCGGTGACGGCAGTGTCGAGGTAGGCCGCAGCGGTGTGGGCCTGGGTAAAGATTTGATCGGTGCTGATGTTCATGGATTGTTAACGTTTCACTGCGGCTAGATGGCGCGATTGCGGGGCTTGATATTGTGATCGGTACTCGCTGCCAGGTGAGCTATGACGGGGCGCCGAAGGAGCGACGACGATGCGCTTGCGCACCAACGAGAATTGTCCGATGTTCCAACCTTCACAACACGACGTGCGCAGGTTCTTCTGCGAGACTTGGCGCAAGAGCGCATCGGGCCTGCCCATGGACGCGATGGAGTTGCAAGCCGCGCCCTGGATTGCTGAGCACGCCGAGTACCACGCCGATTTAGCAGATGTGGCGACGGCTTTGGCCGCCAGCTACACGGTGGAAGACGGCCGCGCCAACCCGTTCCTGCACCTGAGCATGCACTTGTCCATCACGGAACAGTGCACCATCGACCAACCGCAGGGCATACGCCAGGCCGTGCAACTGCTGGCCGCCAGGCGCAATTCCTTGCATGAAGCGCATCACGAGGTGATGGACTGCCTAGGCGACATGATCTGGCAGTCGCAGCGCAATGGTCAACCACCCGATGGGTTGGCTTACATCGCAGCAGTGCGCGCACGCGCTACACGCTGATGGTGGACTCACCATTCACCTTGGGTGACTTGGTCTCAAGGCGGGCAGATGTAGCCCGCACCCGCCGGGCTCTTGAAGCAACCCACCGACTCCGGCATCAGCCACTTGGGCAGCCACAGAACGATGTCAGGAAAGACCACCACAAAAGCGATGGTGATGAAGAACACGCCATACAAAGGCAACGAACGCAGTACCGCTTGGCCAAAACCCACGCCCACGTATTTGGACGCTACCAGCAGCGACAAACCATAAGGCGGTGTAATTAAACCGAACACCAAAGTGGTGATGATGACGACGCCCATGTGCAGTGGTTTGATGTTGCCCACTTCAGTGAGCTTGTTGATGATGGGCATGAAGATGATGATGGCGGGCACGGCATCGATGAAGTCACCCACGATGACAAAAAGCAGCACCAAACTCAGCATGATGAGCGTGCCTTCGGTGCCGGCAAAGCCGGTGATGAAAGTGGCCACAATGTCGGGCCCCCGCAAGTAGGCCACCATCCAACCAAAGGCCGACGCACCGGCCACAGCCGCCAGAGGCAGCGAGTAGAGCAAACCAGCGTACATGAAGTCACGCGGCAATTCGCGCACGTGGCTTGGTCGCAGCACAGGGATGAGCACCAGCAGGATGTAAGCGCAGGCGATCATGCCTGCCTCGGTGGGCGTGAACCACCCGCTCAGGATGCCGCCCATGATGATCACGGGGATGACCAGCGGCAGGGCGGCGCCACGCGCTGCCACCAGTACCTCGGTGTAGGGCGCACGCTTTTTCATCACGCCCACGGGGCCCCAAAAGTAGCTGTAGACCATGAGGCCAATGCCGATCAGCACACCTGGCACCACGCCGGCCAAAAAGAGCCCGCCAATCGACACGTTGCCGGTGGCGCCATAGACCACGGCCATGATGCTGGGCGGTATGAGATTGGCCATGGTGCTGGCCGAGGCGATGAGTGCTGCGGTGAAGGCGCGGTCATAGCCTTCCTTGTCCATCTCAGGCGCCACAGTGCGCGCCAGGATCGCCACGTCGGCCGTGGACGAGCCCGAGATGCCCGCAAAAAACATGCTGAACAGCGTGACGACTTGCGCCAAACCGCCGCGCAAGTGGCCCACCAAGGTTTGAGATAGACGAATCATGCGCTGCACGACATCGCTGCTGGCCATCAGTTCGCCCACGAGCAAAAAGAAGGGCACGGCCAGCAGTGTCTCTGAGTCAATGCCATGAAAAAGCTGGCCGACCATGGACTGCAAACTCACAGGCGTGAAAGCCGTGGCAAGAAACACACCCGCCATCAAGGCAAACGACACCGGCACGCCCATGTAGCCAAACACGAGGAAGAGCGTGGCCATCAAGACCAACACGTACCCGGCCGTCATGGCGCGACCTCTGCGATCAGGTTGTCAGCATCTTCAGGGCCTTCAAAACCGTGCTGCCAGCCGTTGATCAATTGTTCGATCGTGAAGAGCGCGACCAAGAACCCCGCCGCCGGCACGATGCCCGTGTACACCGCCAATGGCACCAATGACGGCATGCGAAAACTGCCCATGTCGAGCAGCGCGTTTTTCCATCCAAACCACATCAACAGACCAGCGACCACCAGCACCACCAAGCGGTTGGCCACCTCGATGGCGCTGCGCGAAGGGCCCGTCATTCGCTTGGTGATTTCGGTCA
>JAYVRO010000473.1:0-3611 GCA_043776165.1 Rubrivivax sp.
GGCGGCATGTTGGACCCGGGTGACCGCAGCTCGCACCACTTGTGTTTGGGTGCAGACGACGCCCAACTCAGCGCCCGTTTTGGTTTGGCCGGGGGCGGCCTGGACTACGCCGTGGCCGCGCTGCGCGAGTGTTTTGAAGAGGTCGGCGTGTTGGTGGCCTGCCAACCCGATGGCGCTGCCTTTGACAGTGTTGCCCACCACGCCGAGCTGCACCCCTGGCGTGAGCGCTTGAACGCGGGCCAGGGCAGCTTGGCCGAGTTGTGCGCCACATTTAACATTCGACTTGACATGCGTGGGTTGGCCTACTACAGCCACTGGCTCACGCCGCCGGGCATGCCCAAGCGCTTTGACACACGTTTCTTTTGCATGCTGGCGCCAGAGCGCTTGCAGCCCGAGGTGGACGGCACCGAGACCACCAGCCTGCGCTGGACCACGCCCGCAGTCGCGTTGGCCCCTGACAGTGGCTTGACGCTGATGCCCGTGACGCGGCGCACGCTGCAAAACCTTGCTCAGTTCAGTACAGCCCGCGCCGCTTTTGAACACGCCAAGGCGCAGATCCACATCCCTTTGATGATGCCGCGCGTGGCCATGCTGCGTGGCAAACGGCACGTCGTATTGCCCGACGATTTGGCCTACGCCGAAGTCGGCAAGCTCGACCCGCTGGGCACCAAGGCGGATGTCAGTGCAGCACTCGTGCCCGGTGTGCCGGTGCAGTTGTCGCCGCGCGTGTGGCGCATCACGGCGCCCAACCCGGGGCCGATGACGGGGCCCGGGACCAACAGCTATTTGGTTGGCAGCCCACAAACCAACACCTGGACGGTGATCGACCCTGGCCCGCACATCGAGGCCCATTTGCAAGCGCTGCAAAGCGCACGGCCAGGGCGCATTGACCGCATCCTGGTAACCCACACCCATACCGACCATTCGCCGCTGGCGGCCGCGCTGAGCCAGGCCACGGGTGCGCCGGTTTTTGGCCGCCACGCTGCCCACCCGATGTGGCAAGACCCGAGCTTTGCGCCACAGGCCGAGCTGGCGCATGGCGAGCGCATCGTGTTGGGTGAAGACTCCACTTTGCGCGTGATCCACACACCCGGCCATGCGTCCAATCACCTTTGTTATTTGTTGGAGGAAGAGCAATTGCTGTTCACGGGCGACCATGTCATGCAGGGCTCGACGGTGGTCATCAATCCACCCGACGGCGACATGTCGGCCTACCTCAGGTCACTTCAAGCGCTAATTGACGAGCCCCTGCAATGGCTGGCCCCGGGGCACGGCTTTTTGGTGGCGCAACCGCACCAAGTGTTGAGGGATTTGATAGCTCATCGGCTGCGCCGCGAAGCGCGCGTGGTGGGCGCCTTGGCGCAACACGCACCTTGCGCCATCGACGTCTTGTTGCCCACGGTATATGCCGACGTGCCGCCAGCGCTGTACCCCATGGCGCGGCGCTCACTCTTGGCGCACTTGCTGAAGTTACGAGATGACGGCGCAGTGCTGTGCGAGAACGACGTGTGGCGGTAGCTTAACGTTTGACTCAAGCTGATTGAACAGTCCGCGCAGCGGTAGCGCTCAAAGCGGAATATCCACCGCTGTTTCGGCGTCTTGCCAGCGCCCATCCAAAAGCAACTGGTGGGGCTTGAACTGCGCTTTGTAGGCCATCTTGTCGCTCTTCGCGATCCAGTAACCTAAGTACAGATGGCGCAACTTCAACGCGCGGGTCTGTTCGATTTGCCACATCACGCTGTAGGTGCCGTAGCTGGCGCGTGGCTCGGGGGCGAAGAAGGTGTAGACGGCTGAAATGCCGTCGTTCAGCACATCAAGAATCGACACCATCTTCAAGGCGCCCAAGCTGCCATCGGCGGCGGCTGGCTCGCGGAACTCCACCAATCGTGAGTTAACGCGGCTTTGCAGCAAAAACTGCGTGTACTGGTCCACGCTGTCGTTGTCCATGCCCCCACCGCTGTGGCGACCGGCTTGGTAGCGCAAGTACAGCGCGTAGTGTTCGGGCATGAAGCACAAGCGCAACACCCGCGCTTGCAAGCTGCTGTGTGCGGCCCAAGCACGGCGCTGGCTGCGCGTTGCCACAAAGTTGTCGACCGGTACGCGCATGGGCAAACAGGCGCGGCAGCCATCGCAATAAGGGCGATACGTGAACATGCCGCTGCGCCTGAATCCATTGGCCACCAAACCGGAGTAAGCGTCGGCATGGATCAGATGGCTGGGGGTTGCGACCTGCGAACGTGCCTGCCGACCTTCAAGGTAGCTGCAAGGGTAGGGTGCTGTTGCGTAGAACTGCAACGATGCGAGGGGGAGCTCTTTCGGGTGCGTCATGTCAAACGTTTAGCAGCACGATCGAGTGCCAAGTGCTGCCACATCGATTCATCATAGGTCCAATCGTGCACCTCGCCAGCCCCCAAAGTAAGGGTCAAGTGTTGCTCAAAGGCTGTGCGCGAGATCTCGCGCGCACCCATCGAGGCCAAGTGGGATGTGTTCTGTTGGCAATCAATGAGCGTGATGCCGTGATGCCTGCACAGCGCCACCAAGGCTGCCAGCGCGATCTTTGACGCGTCGGTGCGACGCGAGAACATCGATTCGCCAAAAAACATGCGGCCGATGCCGACGCCGTACAGGCCACCCGCCAATTCGCCGTCGATCCAGATCTCCACGCTGTGAGCGCGGCCCATGTGATGCCACTGCGTATAGGCCTGGGCGATGGTGGGCACGATCCAGGTGCCGTGTTGCCCTTCGCGGGGTGCGGCGGCGCAGGCGTGAATGACTTGCTCAAAAGCGCTGTCCACGCGCACTTGTGTACCCGGTGTGCGCAAAAAACGGCGAAGCGTTTTGCGCATCGAGGGCGCGATGTGAAACTCGGCCACGGGCAAGACCATGCGCGGGTCGGGGCTCCACCACAGCGCGGGTTGATCTGGCGAAAACCAGGGATAGACGCCTTTGCGATACGCCTCTTCAAGCCGCTCGACGGTCACCGTCGCGCCTGCGGCCAACAGGCCAGGTGCGTCGCTGCCAGGCCCCATTGCCAAATGCGTGGGCGGCAACGGTGTGTGCTCGTCGATCCATAGCAGCATGGCGATTGGCGATCAGCTCAGGTCAATGTGTAGACAGCGGAGCAGCCAGCTCGCGCCACAAAAAGCTGTACTCCAAAGCGATCATGCGGGCACGCTGTGCGTTGTCGGCGGCGCCACCATGCCCCCCTTCGATGTTTTCCCAGTACAGAACACGGTGGCCTTGTTCCAACATGCGCGCGGCCATCTTGCGGGCATGACCGGGGTGCACGCGGTCGTCGCGTGTGGAAGTGGTGAAGAGCACGCTGGGCATCCTGGCGCCCTCGCGCACGTTCTGGTAGGGGCTGTAGCGAGAGATCACGGCCCAGTCTGCAGCCTTGTCCGGGTCGCCGTATTCGGCCATCCACGAGGCTCCGGCCAGGAGCTTGTGATAGCGCTGCATGTCGAGCAATGGCACTTGGCACAACACGGCCTTGAAGAGCTCAGGCCGCTGCACCATCACAGCACCCACCAGCAAGCCACCGTTGCTGCCACCTTCAATGCCCAGCTGCCCGGCCGTGGTGATGCCCCGCGCAATGAGGTCTTCGGCAATGG
>JAYVRO010000474.1:0-3610 GCA_043776165.1 Rubrivivax sp.
GGTTTCGACCCCGACAACGCCGCGCTGCAGGCCGGCCTGGCCGACACACGCGGGGGGCGCAAGCAGCGCGCCATCGAAATGGGCGCGAGCCTCGCCAAAGTTGGTATATCGGATGCCTACGAGGGTGCGCTCAACTACGTCAGCAACCCCGACCTGGTGTCGCGCACCCACTTCGCCAGGCACCTGGTGTCTACGGGCGTCTGCGCAGACACCTACGAAGTCTTTCGCAAGTATCTGGTTGAAGGCAAGCCCGGCTACGTGCCGCACCGCTGGGCGACCTTGCGCAACGCAGTCACCTGGATCACCCAGGCCGGTGGCGTGGCCGTCATTGCGCACCCGGCCCGCTACAAATTCACCCCGAACGAAGAGTACGCGCTGTTCACCGAATTCATGGCGCACGGCGGCCGCGGCGTCGAGGTGGTGACGGGCAGCCACAGTTCAGCAGACGCCGCCAAGTACGCAAAAACTGCGCAAGAGTTCGGGCTGCTGGCCTCGCGCGGGAGCGACTTTCACAGCCCCGCCGAAAGCCACACCGACCTGGGCCGCCTGCCCGAGTTGCCGGCTACGTTGACGCCGGTGTGGAGCGCGCTCGAGTCGCGCATTCAACGCCTCGCCTGACAGGCCGGGGCTGGTGCGCGATTCAACCGAATTCAGCGCCCTCACCGATGCAGCAGCGGCCTGGCCTGGGGATCTTTCTGATTTTGCTGATGGCGGCCTGTTTCGCCGCGCTGGACGCGTCCATCAAGTACCTGGGTGCCTTCATCCCAGTGCTGATGTTGCTTTGGGCGCGTTATGCCTTTCAAGCCGTGGTGATGGCGCTTTGGCTGGTGCTGCGACCGGGCACTGGCTTTCGCGTCGAACACCCGAAGTTCCAGCTCGTCCGTGGCGCCTTGCTGATGGCGGCGAGTGTGATGTCTTTTGTAGGGTTGAAGTACATGCCCTTGGCCGAGTTCACGGCGGTGGGCATGTTGGCCCCGGTGGTGGTCACCCTGCTCGCAGCGCTGTTCTTGAACGAGCAGGTTTCACGATTGCGCTGGGCGCTGGTCGTTTCAGGCTTTGCGGGCGCACTCATCGTCATCCGGCCCGGCAGCGGTGTGTTCGGCTGGGTGGCGGCATTTCCACTGATGATGGCGCTGAGCTACGGGAGCTTTCAGGCCTTGACCGCCAAACTGGCTGCGCTGGAACAACCGCTCACCACGCATTTCTACACGGGCCTGGTGGGCCTGGCGTCGATCACGCCGGTTCTGCTGTTCAGCGGGACTGACGTGGTGCCTGTCCTGCAAGCGGCACCGGTGCATCAACTGGTGCTGTTGCTGGCCATCGGCGCGTTTGGCACGGCCGGGCACCTGTTTCTGATCTTTGCCCTGGGCCTGGCCCCCACCGCCACGCTCATGCCTTTCATCTACGTACAAATTGCCTTCGCGCTGGTGGCCAGCAGGCTTGTGTTTGCGCATGTGCCGGACGGCTGGGCGTGGCTGGGCATAAGCATCATTGCGGCCAGTGGCGCGGCCACCGTCTGGTTGAACGTGAGCGCCTCAGCGCGTGCACGCCGGCCCGCTTCAGTGCTGGCCGCCGACACCACGGCGGACCAGGCCAGGCGCGACAATTGACGCATGTCGCAGTACTTTGAAGTTCACCCCGACAACCCGCAACCCCGCTTGCTGAAGCAGGCCGCACAAATCCTGCATGGTGGCGGCATTGCGGCGATTCCCACCGATTCAAGCTATGCGCTCGTGTGCCACCTGGACGACAAGGCCGCCGCTGAAAGCCTGCGCCGCATACGGGGTGTGGACGACAAGCATCACCTCACGCTGCTGTGCCGCGACCTGAGTGAACTGGCCAGCTACGCGCGCGTGGACAACAAACAATACCGGCTGCTCAAGCTCGGTACGCCGGGCCCGTTCACGTTCATTCTCGAAGCCACCAAGGAAGTGCCCCGGCGCGTGTCACACCCGGCACGCCGCACGATCGGGCTGCGCGTGCCTGACCACAAAGTGACCCAGGAGTTGCTGGCGGTCTTTGGCCAGCCGTTGCTGGCCACCACGCTGATTGCGCCTGGCGAGGCCGATCCGATGAACGACCCGGGCGAGATTCGCGACCACTTTCAGAAGCTGATTCAGGCGGTGGTGGATGCCGGTGCCTGCGCCATGCAACCGACCACGGTGATCGACCTGAGCGGCGATGTGGCCGTTCTGGTGCGCCAAGGGCGCGGTGATGCCGCGTTGCTGGGTTTGAGCTGACCGCCCGGGTCAGCTTCTTTCGATGCGCGCGACGGCGCTGTGGTTGTGACAACGGGAGTTGCCCAACCACAGTCGGGCGCGGAGCGCCAGCGCGCGCCATGCGCGCCGCCTACGCGCGCTCGATGCGCGCGACGGCGCTGTGGTTGTGAATGGACTCGAAGTTCTCAACGTCCACGCTGTAGCGGCCCACCCTGGCGTCTGCATTCAAACGCAGCGCCACATCACGCACCAGGTCTTCAACGAACTTCGGGTTTTCGTAAGCCCGTTCGGTGACCCACTTTTCGTCAGCGCGCTTGAGCATGGGCCAGATCTCGCTCGATGCGCTGTCTTCAGCAAACCGCACCAGCTCAGGCCAGCCAATGTCTTGCAGCGGCTCGATGCACACCACCACATGCGAACGCTGGTTGTGCGCGCCGTAGTCTGAAATTTCTTTGGAGCAGGGACACAGTGATTTGACCGGCACGGTGACCTCGGCCCACACGGTATGGACACCGGCGCGCGCTTCAGCGATCCAGCGCCCCTGGTATTCGAGCAGGCTTTCCACGCCAGAAACCGGCGCCCGCTTGCGCAGGAAGAACGGAAAGCGGGCTTCGATGCGTCCCTCGGTGGCATTCAGTTTGGCCAGCATGGCGGCCAGCTCAGCACGCAGCGTGGCGGCATCCAACGGTTTGTCCAGCGCGTCCAGCCACGCGATGAAGCGCGACATGTGCGTGCCCTTCTGCTCTGCCGGCAACGCCACGTCCAGATCCCACGAGGCGACGGTGGGCGAAATGGCGTGGCCGATGCGCAACTGCAGCGGGTAACGCAAGCTACGCACACCCACACGCTGGATGGCCAGGTGGCGCTCATCGCGGGCACTCTGGGTGTCCGGAATGTGCAGCGCGTCTTTCAGATTGCTCATGGGATTCATTGAGAAAACTCAGGCCCGCTGGCCGATGCAAGCGGTGTGACACGAAACGCCGCGTCCCTCAGAAAAAGCGACCGATTTCAAGAATGACAGCAAAGCCGCCGCAGCGCAGGAACAGGGTCTTGCGCAGACCAGGCTTCGAAGACCGGGCTTCAAAAGCTCGCGGCGGCACGCACCAGCGCCGGCTTGGCGCCGAAACGTTTGACGATGGACTGCTCGATCCCCGCCGCGTCCAAACCGCACAAAGCCAGCAGCTTGGCTGAGTCACCATGTTCGACGAAGGTGTCCGGCAAACCCAACACCAGCACCGGCACGGCCAAGCCGGCTTCGGACAACGCCTCGAGCACTGCACTGCCCGCGCCACCCATGGTGCAGCCTTCTTCAACGGTCACGATGGCATCATGGGTGCGCGCCAGTTCGACCACCAGCGCGGCGTCCAGCGGCTTGGCAAAACGCATGTTGG
>JAYVRO010000475.1:0-3599 GCA_043776165.1 Rubrivivax sp.
CGCGCAATGTGCGCCAAGGCGCGCAACTGCCGACTTGACAGCTCACCATAGGGCACGGCCACACGCAGCATAGGTGCGTGGCGTTGCACATACCAGCCGTTTTGCAAGCGCAGCGGGCGGAAATCTTCGTCGGGCAAGGTGCCGCCCAAGTGGCGCTGCAGTTGGTCGCGGTACTGCGCAGCGCGCTGCCTCACAAATTGGCGGTCGAATTCGGAATATTGGTACATGTCAAACAATCACTTTGATGCCGGCTGTGACCAGCGAGGTACAGAGAAGGCCGCGAACCAAGCGTTCGGGCAAAACGTTGGTGAGCTTGGCGCCGAGCCAGATGCCGGGCAAAGAACCCACCAACAGTGCGGCCAGCAAGGTCCAGTCCACATGCCCCAACCAGGCGTGGCCAATGCCTGCGACGAGGGTGAGCGGAACAGCGTGGGCAATGTCTGAGCCCACGACTTTCTGAGGTGACATGCGCGGGTAGAGCAGCAAGATGAGCGTGGCGCCCACGGCACCCGCGCCGATCGAACTGAGCGTGACGAGCACGCCCAACAAGGCGCCTGCGCACACCGTGGTGGCGTTGCGGCGTGCCGGTGGCAACCATGCCTCCAGCCGCCTGCCAAGGGCGGCCCAAACGCGGCGGTAGGCGACGGTCAAGGCGGTCAGCAGCAGCGCAATGCCCAGCGAAAAGCTCAAAACGCTGAACCAGGTCTTGCCCAAACCGGTGAAGTACATCGACGCCAGGGTGAGCACAGCGGCGGGCAAGCTGCCCAGCAACAGCAAGCGCACCAATGGCCAGTCAACGTGACCCTGGCGGTGATGCGCCCAGGCGCCGCCGGACTTGGTGACAGCGGCAAACCACAGGTCTGTGCCGATGGCGGTGGTGGGGCTGAGTTTGAACCCACCGATGAGCAGCGGCGTCATCAAGGATCCACCACCAACGCCTGTCATACCGACGATGGCGCCAACGGCAAAACCACTGAAAACGGCGAACAAGTCCATGGGTGGATGGGTGCAAAAACCAAGCCCGCAACTTGCGGTTGGCCGCGACTCTAGGGACTTGGCTTATAGATTGAAACTACTTTTTTGTGGGTTCCATATACTGATATCTAGCAGTTTCCGCCCGGCGATGGTGTGTTCCTAGAATCTGCTGATGAAATCCGAGTGCTTGTTGCGGTGGTTCGTGGCGCACCTACCCGCCCTGCTTGTCGTGGTGGGCATATCGGCTTGTCAGTCGCCACGGCAAGCGCCTGTGGCGCAACCAATCGTCGTCCTGCCCGCAGCCGTTGCACCGGCTGCATCCAAACCACCACGCATCGGCTTGGCCCTGGGTGGTGGCGCAGCACGCGGCTTTGCTCACATTGGCGTCATCCAGGTGCTGGAAGAATCTGGCGTCAACACCGATCTGGTGGTGGGCACCTCAGCAGGCAGCTTGGTCGCGGCGCTTTATGCCTCGGGCCAAAACGGCAAGGAACTGGCGGCCACGGCTTTGAACTTGGACGAGTCGGCCATCACCGATTGGTCGTTCCCTGGCCGTGGTTTGATCCGCGGAGAAGCCCTGGCGCGCTGGGTGCGCGAGCACACGGCTGGCCGCAACATCGAGCAAATGAGCCGACCTTTGGGCATCGTTGCCACCGACCTGGACAGTGGCGCCGCAATCCTCTTTCAACGCGGTGATACCGGGTCGGCAGTGCGTGCGTCAAGTGCTGTGCCGGCCGTCTTTCAGCCCGTCAAGATTGGCCAGCGCGAGTTTGTTGACGGCGGCTTGGTCTCACCGGTGCCGGTGCGCTTTGCGCGGCAAATGGGTGCGCAGTTGGTGATCGCGGTCGACATCTCGCAGTCGCTCGAGGGCAACGCTACTAACGACGTGATGAAGCTGCTTTTGCAGACGTTTTCCATCATGGGCCGCAGCATCAACGGCTTTGAGCTGCGCGACGCCGACGTGATTGTTCGTCCGGCATTGGCAGGCATGGCAGGCACCGACTTTTCAGGGCGTCTGCGGGCCATTCAGGCCGGGCGTGACGCGGCTCTTGCCATGCTGCCGACGCTTCGCGCGCGCATCGCTGCACTGACACAGTGAAAACGCGGTCACACAAAAGAAACGGCCCAGTGTTGCCACTGGGCCGAAGGTACCTGGAAACTGCTTTCGCGAGGTACCGAGGAGACAAGCTTCCAAAAGAGAAACCTCGGGGAACAAATCCGAGGTCACACTCTGAGCGGGATGATCTCCAATAAGTTCCGCAAGCTCGAAAATTAAGCGGCGCGCTTGCCCTTGGTGGCAGATTGCGCAGCCTTGACAGCCGTGTTGGTCGCGGCTTGGAAGTTGGCTTCGGCCACGTCTGCGGCTTGCTTGGCGGCTTTGCTCACGGTCTCAAAGGCGTTGTTGGCAGCGGTGATGGCCGAGCGCACCAGTGTGACGGCGTTTTCCGTGCCAGCGGGGGCGTTCTTGACAGCGGAGTCAACCAGCGTCATGACCTTCTTTTGGCCTTCGGCGACGGTGGCTTCGCTGACCTTGGCGACTTCGGCTTGCGTGCTGGCAACGATGTCATACAGATGACGGCTGTATGCAGCGGCCTTCTCGGCAGCAGGTTGTAGCAAGCCAGCTTGCAGTGCCACGAATTCTTGTGCGTCCTTGACGGTCATGGCCGCCTTGGCGCCTTCGGCGAACTCGGTCATGGTGGTCTTGGCGACCTGCATGTTGAGCTCAACCAGCTTCTCAACGCCTTCGAATGCCTTGCTTGTCAGACCGAAAAGGGTTTCGAGGTTGGCTTTTTGGGCGGCTGCGAATTGCTCGGGGGTGAATGTCATTTGGAACTCCTGGTGCGGTTGTTGAGAGGGAACTCTTGTTACCGCGCTGGCTGATAAATGTTTGCTGCGCTGCAACATGAACAGAAGTATAGGGTTCTTACGTAGCGACGCAAGCTTTTTTTGTTGCGATGCAGCAAATTAGGTGGCAAAACCTACTTTTCCTGCCTTGAGCGGCAAATGCGTCGCAGGTTTCAGTGATTGGATAGGGTCACGCCGGGTTGGCCTCGCGCGCTCGCTTCCTAGAATGACTGCTGGCCGCCATGGCCCAACAGGCAACACCAAGAACACTGCGATATGACACCCACCGTTGGCCCTGTTCCCGTCGAGTTCATCCTCTTCGCTTTCGTTTTGACAGGCGTGGCGCTTTTCCATCAACACACACTGCGCACGGCGGTGTTGGGCGCGGTGGTGATCGCCGCCTACAAGGTGTTGTGGTCACCTTTCAAAACTGGCGCAGGTCTGGCTGGCTTTGGCGCGCACCTTGGCCACGAGTGGGTGATTCTGAGCAACCTCTTGCTCTTGCTTCTGGGCTTTGCGCTGTTGGCCGATTTGTTCGAGAAGAGCGAGCTTCCCGCAGTTTTGCCGCGCTTCATGCCCGACGACTGGAAGGGCTGTTTCATGCTTCTGGTGGCCGTGTTTGTGCTGTCGAGCTTTCTTGACAACATTGCTGCTGCCTTGATTGGCGGCGCCGTGGCGCACACGGTGTTTCGCGGCAAGGTGCACATCGGTTATCTGGCGGCCATCGTCGCGGCCTCCAATGCTGGCGGTTCGGGCAGTGTGGTCGGGGACACCACCAC
>JAYVRO010000476.1:0-3590 GCA_043776165.1 Rubrivivax sp.
AATCACCCTTGCTGGTTTCCAGCGCAATGGCCGTGGTCATGACCCGCGTAAAGCCGTCGATGTTGCCGCCCACGATCATCACCGCGCCGACCTCGGCGATGGCGCGGCCAAAGGCCGTGAGCGCGATCATCAACACGGCAAATCGCTCGTGCAGCAGCATCAGCAGCGCAGACAAGAATGGCCCCGCGCCCAAAGAGCGCAGTTGGTCGCCGCCGTTGCGCAGAGCGTCGATCACCAGTCGGCGTGAGAGCGCGGCTATGAGCGGCACCACCAGCACGGTCTGCGCCATCACCATGGCCGTGGGTGTGAAGAGCAAACCCCATTCGCCCAGTGGCCCCGAGCGTGAGAGCAACAGATACACCAGCAAGCCCACGACCACCGAAGGCAGGGCCAGCAAGGTGTTAACAAACCACACGAGCAATGCGTGGCCGGGCCAGCGCGCCACGGCCAAGCCAGCGCCCAAGCTCAGGCCAAAGACGATGCCGATGAGGCAGGCGCTGGCGCTGACTTGCAGCGACAAGGCGACCACACGCAGCAGGGCCGGGTCGGCCTGCCAGAGCATGTCGAAGGCCAATTGCAGACTGTGATTGAAGGTGTTCATGGGTGTGGGGCGCGATTGTGCCGGGGCACTGCAAAATACAGCGCGACACCTACGACGCCAGTTCAAAGACGCCAGCCTCGAGCAGCACAAGCCTCACAACTTTGCCGCGCTGGCCTCTAGCTTTCGAGATTGCCAAACATGATTACCCACTTTCGAATTTCCAACTTCAAACGGCTGGGGTCGGTAGAGCTTGAGCTGGGCAGCGCCGCTGTTTTTATCGGGCCCAACAACTCGGGCAAAACCACAGCCTTGCAGGCGCTGGCCATGTGGGACATCGGCTGGCGGCGCTGGGCTGAAAAACGCGACAAGAGTTCACCCACCGAGCGCAAGGGCGTCACGATCAATCGACGCGATCTCTACGCGATTCCAGTGCCCAGCGCCAAGCTGCTGTGGAACGACCTGCATACCCAAGACAGCGGGCGCGTCGATGGCAAGCAGCAGACCAATAAGGTACTCATCACCCTAGAGGCTGAGGGTGTGCATGAAGACAAACCATGGCGCTGTGCCTTGGAGTTTTATTACGCCAACGAAGAGTCCTTTTATTGCCGCTTGAAAGAAGGGCATGAAGGCAAGATTCCTGAGGGCGCACGCAAACATGACGTCGTCTTCCTGCCACCCATGTCCGGCTTGGCTGAGCGCGAATACCGCAAGGAAAAGGGTGAACTCAGTGTGCTGATTGGCGAAGGCCAAACCGCCCAAGTTCTGCGCAACCTTTGCTGGCAACTCTCATCAAGCGATGGCAAGCAGGCGTGGAAAATATTGGTGGAGCATGTCGATACGCTCTTCCACATTCGACTCAATGAGCCCGTATACATCAAGGAACGCAGCGAGCTGGTGCTGAGCTACCGCGAGCGAAACGGTGTGGAGCTTGATTTGTCGTCGTCGGGTCGTGGCTGCCAACAAGTGGTCTTGTTGCTGTCGTTCCTGTTGGCCAACCCCGGCTCGGTGCTCTTGCTTGATGAACCCGACGCGCACCTCGAAATTCTGCGGCAGCGCGATGTCTACAACCTGATTACCGAAGTGGCCGCCAGCAATGGATCGCAGATCATTGCCGCCAGTCATTCCGAAGTGGTGCTGCAAGAAGCCGCCGAGCGCGATGTGGTAGTGGCTTTCGTCGGCAAGCCGCATCGGCTCGATACCCGCGCACGCAGCCAAGTAAAAAAAGCGCTTGAGAGCATCCGCATTGCTGACTATTACGTGGCCGAGCAAAAGGGCTGGATGCTCTACCTCGAAGGCTCTACCGATTTGGCCATCCTGCGCCGCTTGGCCGAGCGCCTAGGCCACCCGGCCAAGGCGGTGTTGCACGACTCCGTGCCCGTGATCTACCTGGGCAACAACAAGCCCCAAGAAGCCCGCGATCATTTCCAGGGCTTAAGAGAGGCAAAGGCCGATCTCGCTGGCTTCGCGCTGTTTGATCGCCTGGACCGGGAGCTGCACGCAGGCTCGCAATTGACCGAACGCATGTGGAGCCAACGCGAAATCGAGAATTACCTCGTCACGCCAGCCAGCCTTCAGGCCTTTGTAGTGCAAGGCCTGCGCGACGACGATCTCATTGAACAAGCCGAACGAGCGCATCGCCTAGACGTTTTGACCGCATGCCAGCTTGAGCTGGTCAATGCCCTCAAGCTCACCACCGAGCATGACCCCTGGGGCCCCGACATCAAGGTCACTGATGATTTTCTGGATCGCCTGTTCAGGCTTTACTACGAGCGGCTGGGAACGCCGCAGAAAATCTTCAAGCGTGACTATCACGGGCTGGCTGACGCGATACCGATTCACGAGATCGACCCCGAAGTTGCTCGCATGCTCGATGCCTTGTTCGAGGTCGCGCAACGGGCTATCCCGGCGACATGACGATGACGGAATTCCAAGCATGACTTGCAGCCAGGAGGTATGGCAAACCTTGCTCGATGGGCTCGCCGCCGCCTGGGACAGCGCGCGGCTGATGAGCCTAAAGCAACAGGTGGCCGCGCTCAAAGAAGGCCTGAGCCAAGCGCTGTGCGAGCAAGACCAGCTCTACAAGGTGAGCAAGAGCAAAGAGGGCATCGTCAAGACGGACCGGCTCGCCAAGCATTGGACCGATTGGGTCGATTACTGGGTCGTGGATTTCAACGACCTGAGCCGCAAGGAAGTCATCAAGGTGCAATGCGGCATGGGCGTGGTGAACCACTTGCCCTCGCCGGATGACTCGTCCGAGTTTGAAATGCGCTGGACCGGTGGCCAAATTTCTGAGAACGAGTGGCAGAGCTTTCGCACCCGCCAATGCCGCGACCTGGAGCTGACCACGGCCGGGCATAACCATGACCGGCCAGGCCGTTTCACCGTGGCGGTGAAGGACATCGACAGCTTTGGCATCGACACGATGATGCTGGTGCCGGTGAGTGTCGGCTATCAGCGAGGCGATCACCGCGCCATCCACGCCCATTCCACGTTCTTCACCCCTTTGCACCATGCCTGAACTCGGCCCGTCCCCTTTGTCCGCAGGTCAAGCGCAACTCAGCGTGGACGAGGCGCGCGTGCGCATTCATGCTGCGATTTCCCCCATCACGCAAACTGAACGGGTGACACTGCTGGCGGCGCTGGGCCGCACCTTGGCGGGCCAGGTCATCTCGCCCATCAACGTGCCAGCTCATGACAACTCGGCGATGGATGGGTTTGCTTTTGACGGCGCTTTGCTGGCTGCGGCTGATGTCGACAGCACAGGCCTAACGCTCGACGTGACTGGAACCCTTTATGCGGGGCAAACACCGCGAGCAGCGCTGAGCGGGCGGCAGTGCTTGCGCATCATGACCGGTGCCGTGATGCCCATGGGCGCAGACACCGTCGTGCCACAGGAGTTGTGCCTCGTGCAGGGTGACGCTGTCCACATCGCCCCGGGCATCATTCGCGCAGGAGAGAACCGCCGCAAACGGGGTGAAGACTTGGCCCAAGGCGGCGTTGCTTTGGCCGCCGGCCGCCTACTCCGCCCGGCCGACCTGGGGCTCATCGC
>JAYVRO010000477.1:0-12493 GCA_043776165.1 Rubrivivax sp.
GCGGCGGGTTACAGCGTGGTGATGGTTGAAACCGTGGGCGTGGGCCAGAGCGAAACCGCAGTGGCCAACATGACCGACATGTTTGTGCTGTTGCAACTGCCTAACGCCGGAGATGATCTGCAGGCCATCAAAAAAGGCGTGATGGAAATTGCTGACTTGGTGGTCATCAACAAAGCCGATTTGGACGAGGCCGCTGCCACGCGTGCCCGCGCGCAGATCACCAGCGCCATGCGCTGGCTCGGGCCGCACACGCATGCGGTCACGCGGGTCATTCAACTCAGCGCGCTCAAGGGCAGTGGCGTTGAAGAGTTCTGGCAAATGGTGCTGCGCTTTTGTGACGAACGCACCGCCAGTGGCGAATCTTCCCAGCGCCGCCAACTGCAGGACCAAGCCTGGATGTGGGAACGCATCGAGGCCGGTTTGCACCAGCGCTTCAAAGGCCACAGCGCAGTGCGAGAAGCGCTGCCTAGCCTGAGCGCCCAAGTGCGCGAAGGGCGGCTTGCGGCATCGGTTGCCGCACGTCAGTTGCTTGACCTTTGGGCCACGCCAGAGGCGTCGGCTCAATAGCAGTTAACTCAATCCTAATTATTGACATGAGGCGATAGACAACACCATGCAAGACATTCTTGAACAACTCGAAAACAAGCGCGCTGCAGCCCGTTTGGGTGGTGGCGCCAAGCGCATAGCGGCGCAACACGCCAAAGGCAAACTCACCGCGCGTGAACGATTGGAGCTGCTGCTGGATGACGGCAGTTTTGAAGAATGGGACATGTTTGTTGAGCACCGCTGCGCAGACTTCGGCATGGCCGACAACAAGATCCCCGGTGACGGTGTGGTCACCGGCTACGGCATGATCAATGGCCGCTTGGTGTTTGTCTTTAGCCAGGACTTCACAGTGTTTGGTGGCGCGCTGAGTGAAGCGCACGCCGAGAAGATCTGTAAGGTGATGGACCAGGCCATGAAGATGGGCGCGCCAATCATCGGCATCAACGACTCAGGCGGTGCGCGCATTCAAGAAGGTGTGGCTTCGCTGGGTGGCTACGCTGAAGTTTTTCAGCGCAATGTGATGGCCAGCGGCGTGATCCCGCAGATCAGCATGATCATGGGCCCCTGCGCAGGTGGTGCCGTTTATTCACCGGCCATGACCGACTTCATCTTCATGGTGCGCGACAGCAGCTACATGTTCGTTACCGGCCCCGAGGTGGTAAAGACAGTGACGCATGAAGAAGTCAGCGCTGAAGAATTGGGCGGCGCAAGCACGCACACGGGCCGCAGCGGCGTGGCCGACCTGGCGTTTGACAACGACGTGCAAGCGCTTTTGATGCTGCGCCGCTTCTTCAATTACTTGCCGCTGAACAACAAGAGCGGCGTGCCTTCGCGCCCCAGCGGTGACCCCGCCGACCGGCTGGACAGATCGCTCGACACCCTGGTGCCCGAGAACCCCAACAAGCCCTATGACATCAAGGAATTGATCGTCAAGGTGGTGGACGACGGCGACTTTTTTGAGCTGCAGCCCGACTACGCCAAGAACATCGTCATCGGCATGGCGCGCATGGACGGCCGCACCGTGGGTATCGTGGCCAACAACCCCTTGGTGCTGGCGGGTTGCCTGGACATCAAGAGCAGCATCAAGGCGGCGCGCTTTGTGCGTTTTTGTGACGCCTTCAGCATCCCCGTGCTGACCTTTGTTGACGTGCCCGGCTTCATGCCCGGCACGGCCCAAGAGTACGGCGGCATCATCAAACACGGTGCCAAATTGCTTTATGCCTATGCTGAATGCACCGTGCCCAAAGTCACCGTCATCACACGCAAGGCCTATGGTGGCGCGTATGACGTGATGAGCAGCAAACACCTGCGCGGCGACGTCAACTTTGCCTGGCCCAACGCCGAGATTGCCGTGATGGGTGCCAAAGGCGCGGTGGAAATCATCTTTCGCGAAGACAAGAGCGACCCGGTGAAATTAGCCACGCGTGAGGCCGAATACAAAGCGCAATTTGCCAACCCGTTTGTGGCGGGCAGCCGCGGCTTTATTGACGATGTCATACAGCCGCACGAAACCCGCAAACGCATTTGTCGATCACTTGCAATGCTAAAAGACAAAAAATTAGATAACCCGTGGCGCAAGCACGGCAACATTCCGCTTTGATTGGGGTCATCACATGTTCACAAAAATACTGATTGCCAATCGAGGCGAGATCGCCTGCCGGGTGATTCAGACGGCACAAAAGATGGGCATCAAAACGGTGGCGGTTTATTCCGAAGCCGACAAAGACGCTCGCCATGTTTTACTCGCTGACGAAGCGGTTTTGATCGGCCCCGCGCCCAGCCGCGAGAGTTATTTGGTGGCCGACAAGATCATTGCCGCCGCCAAACAAACCGGCGCGCAAGCGGTCCACCCGGGCTACGGTTTTCTCAGCGAGAACGAAGCCTTTGCACGTCGTGTCGAAGAAGAAGGCATCGTTTTCATTGGCCCCAAACACGCCAGCATTGCCGCCATGGGCGACAAGATCGCCAGCAAGAAATTGGCCGGTGCTGCCAATGTCAACACCATCCCGGGTTGGAACGCCGCCATCGAGACCCCCGAAGAAGCCGTGGGCATTGCCAAGAACATTGGCTACCGGTGATGATCAAAGCCAGTGCCGGCGGGGGTGGCAAAGGCCTGCGGGTCGCTTTCAATGACAAAGAAACGTTTGAAGGTTTCAGCAGTTGCCGCAATGAAGCGCGCAACAGTTTCGGCGACGACCGTGTTTTCATTGAAAAGTTTGTTGAAGAGCCACGCCACATTGAAATTCAAGTCGTGGGCGATTCTTTTGGCAATGTGATTTATTTGAATGAGCGGGAATGTTCCATTCAACGCCGACACCAAAAAGTCATTGAAGAAGCCCCATCACCTTTCATCAGCGACGCAACGCGCCAGGCCATGGGTGCGCAAGCCGTGCAACTGGCCAAAGCCGTGAACTACCAAAGCGCTGGCACGGTGGAATTTGTCGTCGGCAAAGACCAGAGCTTTTACTTTCTGGAGATGAACACCCGGCTGCAAGTGGAGCACCCGGTGACGGAATGCATCACTGGTTTGGATTTGGTGGAATTGATGATTCGTGTTGCGGCGGGCGAAAAACTGCCGCTCACGCAAGCACAAGTGCAACGCAACGGCTGGGCCATGGAGTGCCGCATCAATGCCGAAGATCCGTTCCGCAATTTTTTGCCTTCAACGGGCAGGTTGGTGAGTTACCGACCCCCCCTGCAAACCATGTTTGCAGCGAAGGCCATGCCCGCCGACGGCGGTGTGCGCGTGGACACTGGCGTGACGGAGGGCGGTGAGATCCCCATGTTCTACGACTCGATGATTGCCAAACTCATCGTGCATGGGCGCGACCGCGTGGACGCCATCGCCAAGATGCGTGAAGCGCTCAATGGGTTTGTCATTCGCGGCATCTCCAGCAACATTCCGTTCCAATCGGCCTTGCTGGCGCACCCGTTGTTCATGGCCGGTGACTTCAACACCGGGTTCATTGCCGAGAACTACGGCAAAGGCTTCAGCGCTGCCGATGTGCCGCATGACGACCCGCTCTTCCTGGTAGCCCTTGCTGCGTTTGTGCGCCGCAAAGCGCGTGAACGCGCGCACGGCATCAGCGGCCAATTGCCGGGGCATGGCGTCAAGGCCAAGCCCGACCTGGTGGTGGTGGTGCTGGGCGCAGACGGTGCGCAAACGCACCACGATGTGCGCATTGATGCTTTTGACGTTGCGTCAGGCAAAGCCGATGTGCACATTGGCGAGCGCCGCTTTGCCATTCAAACCGCGACCAAGCTGGGCGACATCTTGATGGTGGGCACCAACAACGGCAAAGCCTTTACAGCCCAGGTCGAGCGTGGCAGCAAAAACCCGCTGGCCATGCGTGTGGCGCACAACGGCACGCAGATCGAGACCTTGGTGCTGCTGCCCCGCGCTGCAGAACTGCTGAAGCTGATGCCGCACAAAGCGCCGCCTGATCTCAGCAAGTTTTTGCTCTCGCCCATGCCGGGCTTGTTGGCCGACATCAGCGTGTTACCAGGCCAAAAAGTGTTGGCAGGTGAAAAGCTAGCCGTGATCGAGGCCATGAAGATGGAGAACATTCTTCTCGCCACACAAGACGGCACAGTGGGCGAATTGTTGGCCAAGAAGGGCGAGAGTCTCTCGGTCGATCAAGCCATCTTGAGTTTTGCTTGAAGACTTGTGAAACGGCTGAACCCATGACCCATTCAAACCCCAATCAAAAGCCATTTCGCATACTTGGCATTCAACAAATCGCCATTGGTGGGCCCAGCAAACAAAAGCTCAAGTCCTTGTGGGTGGACATGCTGGGCCTCACCGTCAAAAGCACCTTCGTGAGCGAGCGCGAAAACGTGGACGAAGACATCTGCGCCATTGGCCAGGGTGTGCATCAAATCGAAGTTGATTTGATGCAGCCCATCGACCTCGACAAAAAACCCGCCGTGCACACCACGCCACTCAACCACGTGGGCTTGTGGGTCGACAAATTACCCGAAGCTGTGGCCTGGATGACAGCCAACGGCGTGCGCTTTGCACCGGGTGGCATCCGCAAAGGCGCGGCGGGTTTTGATATCTGCTTTATCCACCCCAAAGGCAACGAAGAGTTCCCGATGTGTGGTGAAGGCGTGTTGATTGAATTGGTGCAAGCGCCACCTGAAGTCATTGCGGCGCTGTGACACGCTGCCTGCCAAGTTCACCAGTCGAGGGGCTGACCACCAGCGCTTCGCGGCGCAAATGCTCCACGAGCAAACGCGCCGTGGCCGGCAAGCCGCCATCACTGCGTGTACACACCACAAAGTGGCGCACTGCCCAGGTGTCGCTCAGCCTCACCATGGCCAGGCTTGCCGCTGCAGCGTGTCCATCAATGGCCTCGCGCGGCAAGATCGCTGGCCCCAGGCCAGCGGCCACGATGCGTGCGGCAACGTCCATGCTCGACACCTGCATGCGGTAGGCCAGGCTGCGACCAAGCCGCGCGGCTTCGCGGCGCAACAAGACGTCGGTGGTGCCACCCGGCGCCACGCCGACACTGATGTGCTCCAGGCTGCGAGCGAAACTGATTCGTTTGCGCGCAGCCAAAGCGTGGCCGACGTGCATGGCCAAGCACAGATGGTCGCTGCGGTAGGCCACGGTGTCCAGGCCACGCAGGTCGATGCCGTCGGGGGCGTCCCAGAGCATGCCGATGTCAGCGCTGCCTTCGCGCACGGCGCGCACGATGTCGGGGCTCACGCGTTCGTCCAGGCTCACGCGCACGGCGGCGTACAACGCCAGAAAACTGCCAATGTCGGCGACCAGCGACTCGGCCAATACCGACGTGGCGGCGACGACACGCACGCTGCCTTGCACCCCGCTCACAAACTCGCTCAGTTCGGCATGCATGCGCGCCATCACACCCAGCACATCCCGTGCCTGGCGCAGCAGCGCGTGGCCAGCGGCCGTGGGCGTGATGCCGCGCCTGCCGCGCGTGAGCAGCGGCGCGCCGATCTCGGCTTCGATGGCGGCGATGCGTTTGCTGACCGCTGACGCGACGATGGCTTCGCGCTCGGCCGCGCGGGCAATGTTGCCTTCTTCGCACACGGCGATAAAGAGGCGCAGGCTGATCGGGTCAAAGGTTCTGGCCACAAGGTGCTCCAACAGGTGCCATGCCGAACGGGAACGGCGGGCCTTCCAAAATACCGCTGATGATGCACGCAGGCATGGCTACAGTTCGCGCCCATGAACACGCCATTGACGACGAACCCCACCATCCATCTGCGTGAAGTCGGCCTGCGCGACGGCCTGCAAAGCATGGCCCGCGTATTGCCCACGGCTTTGAAGCTTGAATGGATACGCGACGCTCATGCAGCGGGCCTGCGTGAAATTGAAGTGGGCTCCTTTGTGCCACCGCGCTTGTTGCCACAGCTGGCCGACACGGCCGAGGTGCTGGCCTATGCCAAGACCTTGCCCGGGCTTGTGGCCTCGGTGCTGGTGCCCAACTTGCGCGGCGGCCAACGAGCCCTGGACGAAGGCGCCGAGTCGATGCTCTTTCCGCTGTCGGCCAGTCTCGCGCACAGCCTGGCCAATGTGCGCAAGACGACCGATGAAGCGCTGGCTGAAGTGCGCGCCATCTGCACCGCGCGCGACGCAGTCGGTTCCAACTGCGTGATCGAAATTGGCCTGAGCACGAGCTTTGGCTGCACGCTCCAAGGCGCAGTGGACCCTGCTCTGGTGCTGCGTTTGATCAGCGCTGCGGTGGACGCCGGGGTTGACCGCGTGGGCTTGGCCGACACCGTGGGCTACGGCGACCCGTTGATGGTGTCGCGCCTTTTTGAACAAGGTCAAAAGTTGGTTGGCGACAAACTGGCCTGCGGCCACTTTCATGACACGCGCGGTTTGGGCTTGGCCAATGTTTACGCTGCATGGCAAGTGGGCATCCGACGATTTGATGCGTGTTTGGCCGGGATCGGCGGCTGCCCACACGCACCCGGCGCCAGTGGCAATGTGGCCACCGAAGACGTCGCCTACTTGTTTGCCAGCATGGGCCAAGAAACAGGCATTGATTTCGACCGACTGATGACCTTGCGTGCCAAGGTGGCAGGGTGGTTGGAGGGCGAAACACTGCACGGCACGCTGTGGCGCGCGGGCTTGCCCAAAACGCTGCGCGCGGTGGTGGCATGAGCGCTGCGTCACAACCGCTGGTGGGTCTCAAGGTCGTTGAGTTCACCCACATGGTGATGGGCCCGACCTGCGGCATGGTGCTGGCGGACTTGGGCGCCGACGTCATCAAGGTCGAGCCGATTGACGGCGACCGCACGCGACGCTTGCTGGGTGCGGGCGCGGGTTTTTTCCCCATGTTCAACCGCAACAAGAAGAGCATTGCGATCGACTTGCGCAGCAGCGCAGGCGCGGTGGTTGCCCGTGACCTTGCAGGCAGTGCCGACGTGGTGCTGGAGAACTTTCGCCCCGGCTCCATGGCGCAGTACGGGTTGGACTACGCAACACTTTCAAAGTCGAACACGCGGCTGATTTTTGCCAGCCACGTGGGCTTCTTGCCGGGCCCCTACGACCATCGCACAGCGCTCGATGAAGTGGTGCAGATGATGGGTGGCCTGGCCTACATGACGGGCCGCCCCGGTGACCCACTGCGTGCAGGCACCAGCGTGAACGACATCATGGGCGGCATGTTTGGCGCCATTGCGGTGCTGGGCGCGCTCATTCAGCGCGGCATCAGTGGGCGTGGCATGGAAGTCAAGAGCGCGCTCTTTGAAAACAATGTGTTCTTGATGGGCCAGCACATGCTGCAGTACGCCATCACGGGTCGCCACCCCGCGCCGATGCCTGCACGCGACAACCCCTGGGCCGTGTACGACGTGTTCACGGTGGCCGGTGGTGAGCAAATATTTTTGGCGGCAGTGAGTGATTCGCAGTGGCTCACCTTTTGCGACGTGATGGGCCTGGACGACTTGAAAGCCGACCCCGCCATGGCCACCAACAACCAGCGTGTTGAGTTGCGCTTGCCGCTGCTCAAAACCTTGCGCGAACGTTTTGCGCAGCGCAGCGCGACCGAGTTGTCGACCTTGATGGAAGGCGCGGGCCTGCCCTTTGCACCTATCAACCGCCCTGAGGATTTGTTGGATGACCCGCACTTGTTGGCCACGGGCGGCCTGGCCGATATTCGTTTGCCCGATGGCGACAAGGCCGGGCAAACGGTCAAGGCCACGCTCTTCCCGATCACCTTGCAAGGCGAGCGGCTGCAAGTGCGCCACGACCCTCCCACCATGGGGCAGCACACGCGAGAATTGCTGGTGGGTCTGGGGCGCACCGCCGCTGAAATCGACCAGCTGTTGGCCGCCAAAGCAGTTGCCTAAGTTGTAGCGTTAACAATCGTGTTAACAGTCGTGTTAACAATCTTGCAGCGTTGAACATCACCCGAGGCGACAACATGAAGATTTTTGCGGCCACCGTGGCTTTGCTTTTTTGCAGCCTCACTGCGCAAGCGCAAGTGGGCGACAAGATCATCAAGCTCATCTTGCCCAACGCCACGGGCTCGGGTGTGGACGCCATCACGCGGGCCGCGCAACCCGCGCTGGCCAAGGCGCTGGGCCACGCGTTGGTGATCGACAACCAACCCGGCGCCGGTGGCATCGTGGGCGTGCAAGCGCTCACGCGCGCTGCACCCGACGGCTTGACGCTCAGTGTGGTGTCGAACAACGTGGTCATCTTCCCCAGCGTCTACAAAACATTACCGTTTGACCTGAGCAGCGACATCACACCCATTGCCATCGTGGGCTACACACCCATCGTCATCGTGGCCAACTCCAAGCTCGGGGTTAACAATTCAAAAGAGTTGGTGGCCTTGATGAAGGCAAAACCCGGCGCCATCAACTACGCCTCGGGTGGCAACGGCACGATCTTGCATTTGGCCGGTGAGATGTACGCCGATGAAGCGGGGGCCAGCGCGCGCCACATCCCGTACAAAGGTGTCGGGCCGATGGTGAATGACCTCATCGGCGGCCAAGTCGATTGGGCGGCTGTGGCATTGCCCAGCGTGCAGCAGCACATCAAGAGTGGCGCCCTGCGCGCCATCGGCGTGGGCACGGCGCAGCGCACGCCCGCCGCGCCCGAGATTGCCACCATGGCCGAGCAAGGTTTGCCGGGTTACGTGGTGGAAGCCTGGTTTGCCGTGATCGGCCCCAAGGGCATGCCCACTGCGGAGGTCAAGCGCATCAACACTGCCGTTGCCCAGGCCTTTGGCGATGGCGCCCTGCGTGAGGCCATGGCCAAACAAGGCAACACCATCAACGTCAGCACGGCCGAGTTTGCTCAGAGTTTTTTCAAGAGCGAAATGGCCAAGTACGCCACGCTGGTGAAAAAGGCGGGCATTGAGTTGCAGTGAATAGCAATGACTCGCTGTGCAGCACTTCGCAGGCAACTTCTCAGACAATCCCCCTTCAACGGTTTTAACAACACCATGACCGCAAGAACTCTCTACGACAAGCTCTGGGACGAACACGTCGTCCACGCTGAAGACGACGGTACGACGGCGCTTTACATCGACCGCCACCTGGTGCATGAAGTCACCAGCCCACAAGCCTTTGAAGGTTTGCGCTTGGCGGGGCGCAAGGTGTGGCGCACGAGTTCCATCGTGGCCACAGCCGACCACAACACGCCCACAACGGGGTGGGAGCTTGGGTACGACGGCATCACCGACCCCATCAGCAAAGCGCAGGTCACCATGCTGGACGCCAACATCAAGGCCTTTGGCGCGGCCGTGTACTTCCCTTTCCTGGACAAGCGCCAAGGCATCGTGCATGTGATTGGCCCAGAACAGGGTGCCACGCTGCCGGGCATGACGGTGGTGTGCGGTGATTCACATACCTCGACGCATGGCGCCTTTGGTGCACTGGCGCACGGCATTGGCACGAGTGAGGTGGAGCACGTCATGGCCACTCAAACGCTTTTGGCCAAGAAGGCCAAGAACATGTTGGTGAAGGTCGAAGGCGCCGTGCAAAAAGGGCTGACGGGCAAAGACATCGTGCTGGCCATCATCGGCAAGATCGGCACGGCAGGTGGCACGGGTTACACCATTGAATTTGCCGGCAGTGCCATTCGTGCGCTGAGCATGGAAGGTCGCATGACAGTGTGCAACATGGCCATTGAAGCCGGTGCACGTGCGGGCTTGGTGGCCGTGGACGAGAAGACCATTGAGTACGTGCGCGGCAGGCCCTTTGCGCCCAGCGGCGTGGAGTGGGATCAAGCTGTGCGCCATTGGCGAACTTTGCAGTCCGACGCCGGTGCGCACTTCGACACCATCATCGAGATCGACGCGACACAACTACAACCGCAAGTCACCTGGGGCACCAGCCCCGAAATGGTCTTGTCGATCGAGGGCCGTGTGCCCGACCCCGACAAAGAGAAAGACGCCAACAAACGAACCGCCATCGAGCGCGCGCTGGTCTACATGGGCCTGACACCCAACAAGCCCATCGCCGACATCTTGCTCGACAAGGTGTTCATCGGTTCGTGCACCAACAGCCGCATTGAAGACTTGCGCGAAGCCGCTGCCGTGGTGCGCCGCGTGGGTGGCAAAGTGGCGGCCAACGTGCGTTTGGCCCTGGTCGTCCCCGGCTCAGGCCTGGTCAAAGCGCAAGCCGAAGCCGAGGGCCTCGACAAGATTTTCAAAGCTGCTGGTTTCGAGTGGCGCGAGCCTGGTTGCAGCATGTGCCTGGCCATGAACGCCGACAAGTTGGAGCCCGGTGAGCGCTGCGCTTCCACCAGCAACCGCAACTTTGAAGGCCGCCAAGGCAATGGCGGGCGCACACATTTGGTGAGCCCGGCGATGGCAGCGGCGGCGGCGTTGCAAGGCCATTTTGTTGATGTTCGTCGTATTGCGTGAATGGCTTGTTCACAGAAAGAATGACATGACCCCTTTCTCTGTACACAAAGGCCTCGTGGCCCCGATGGACCGCGAGAACGTCGACACCGACGCCATCATTCCGAAACAATTTTTGAAGTCGATTGCCCGTTCGGGCTTTGGCCCCAACTTGTTCGACGAGTGGCGTTATCTCGACAAAGGTGAGCCAGGGCAAGACCCCAGCACACGTCGCCTCAACCCGGACTTTGTTCTTAACCAAACACGTTACGCTGGTGCTTCGGTGCTGATAACGCGGCGCAACTTTGGTTGTGGCTCCAGCCGGGAACACGCGCCTTGGGCCCTGGGGCAGTACGGCTTTCGCGCCATCATCGCGCCGAGTTATGCCGACATCTTTTTCAACAACTGCTTCAAGAACGGCCTCATGCCCATCGTGCTGCCCGAGCATGACGTGGCCCGCTTGTTCGACGAGGTTCACGGTTTTGTGGGTTATTCGTTGACTGTTGACTTGCCGCGCCAAGTGGTGGTGCTTGCCGATGGCAGCGAGCTGGCGTTTGACATCACGCCGTTTCGCAAGTTCTGCATGGTGAATGGCTTCGACGACATTGGCCTGACGCTGCGCCACGCTGACAAGATCCGCACTTTTGAGGCCGAGCGCCTGGCGCGCATGCCCTGGCTCGCGCATCGCGTTTTGTAGGGCTCGGATCTTGTTCAAAGCCTGGTTCCATCGCTGGGTATTGGCGCTCACCGCTAGGTGCATTGGCTCGTTGAAACCCACCCGCAACCCCATCACTCATCTCAAACTGACTCCTCATGAAGATCGCAATCCTCCCCGGTGACGGCATTGGCACTGAAATCATGGCCGAGGCCGTCAAGGTCTTGGGCGCACTCGACCTGACTTTCGAGACCGAGACCGCCTTGGTCGGTGGCGCCGCCTACGAGGCCCATGGTCACCCTTTGCCCGAGTCCACGCTGAAGTTGGCGCAACAGGCCGACGCCGTGCTCTTTGGCGCCGTGGGCGACTGGAAATACGACAAGCTTGATCGCCCGCTGCGTCCCGAGCAAGCCATCCTGGGCTTGCGCAAAAACCTGGGTTTGTTCGCCAACTTTCGGCCGGCCATTTGCTACGAGCAGCTCACGCACGCGTCCAGCCTGAAGCCCGAACTTGTAGCGGGTTTGGACATCTTGATCATTCGAGAACTCACGGGCGACATCTACTTTGGCCAGCCGCGGGGTCGGCGTGTGGCGGTCGATGGCCACTTTCCAGGTGCCGAGGAAGCTTTCGACACCATGCGCTACAGCAAGCCCGAGATCGAGCGCATTGCGCACGTGGCGTTTCAAGCCGCACGCAAACGCAGCAAGAAGGTCACGAGCGTTGACAAGGCCAACGTGCTGGAGACTTTTCAGTTCTGGAAGGACGTGGTCACCGAGGTGCACGCACAGTACCCCGACGTGGCGCTGGACCACATGTACGTGGACAACGCGGCCATGCAACTCGTCAAGGCGCCCAAGGCATTTGACGTGGTCGTCACGGGCAACATGTTTGGCGACATCTTGTCTGACGAAGCGGCCATGCTCACGGGGTCGATTGGCATGTTGCCTTCGGCCTCACTCGACAAGAACAACAAGGGCTTGTATGAACCCAGTCATGGCAGCGCGCCCGACATCGCAGGCAAAGGCCTGGCCAACCCGCTGGCTACAATCTTGTCCGCTGCCATGATGCTCAGATTCACCCTTAACCAACCCGAAGCCGCTGCGCGCATTGACGCGGCGGTGAGCTCTGTGTTGAGCGCCGGTTTGCGCACAGGCGACATCTGGAGCCAAGGTACAAAGCGCGTGGGCACGCTTGAGATGGGTGATGCGGTGGTTGCGGCATTGGCTGCACAGCCTTCATCGGTCGCCACTAAAACCACCACCATTACCAAGAGCTGACGCTCTCGGACCGACTCGCCCCTTTTTCTGGACCCCGGCGAATCGAGCCGGGATGCAAAGAGGGGTTCAGAGCGACAAGGTAGGACTGAAATGGCACTCGTAGGATTGGTTGGCTGGCGCGGCATGGTCGGCTCGGTGTTGATGGACCGCATGCAGGCGGAGGGTGACTTTGCGCTCATCGA
>JAYVRO010000478.1:0-12454 GCA_043776165.1 Rubrivivax sp.
GCCGACTTGACGGCGTCTCGCACGCGATCTGCCGTGCCCACAGGCACCGTGCTTTTGTCGACGATGACCTTGTAGTCGGTCATGTAACGGCCAATGTTGTTGGCTGCCGCTACAACGTAGCGCAAGTCAGCTGAGCCGTCCTCATCGGGCGGTGTGCCAACACCAATGAACTGCAACGTGCCGTGTCCCACGGACAAGGCGACATCCATAGTGAATTGCAAGCGTCCAGCGGCAACATTGCGTTTCACCAGGGCTTCGAGCCCAGGCTCATGAATGGGAATGCGCCCATCGTTGAGCATATGAATCTTGCGCTCATCGAGGTCAAGGCAAACAACATGGTTGCCCATTTCTGACAAGCAAGCGCCTGTCACAAGCCCTACGTAACCAGTTCCAACAACAGTGATTTTCAAGACCCTGATCCTTCAGTGCTTTCCTTGGCCGACGGCGAAAGCAAGAGTCTAGGTCGACCGAGGGCAAAGGTTTCGAGTCCAACGTCTGCGCAATGCAGCAGACTTCACAAGTGGCCCGAGCTTGCGCCGGTTTTAGTTCAGCAAGCGCGAGGCATCCACGTCGAGCTTGGCCAATGCACTGCGCGTCGCACGTACCGTCAAGGCTTCGTCTTGGGCTGGCAACAAGAGCCCCGCTTGCAGGAACGAGGCCAGGCGCTGCTGCTGGAACATCACGCAGCGCCCTTGTGGGCTGACAAAGAGCGAAAGCTGCTTGCGCAAGCCGTGCCAAGACAACTGCATGGCCTCGTTGCGACCACGGTAGTCGAGCATGAACCAACTGCCCACTTGCAGCTCACGGGCCCAGGCGATCATGGCCGGTGTGGGCATCGAGCCGCCTTCCAAGACAACTTCGAGCTCACCGCTCTCGTGGCCTGACAGATCGAGCACCATGGACTCGTCTATCTCTACATCGCTCGAGTCGGGCAAGAGCTCTTCCAGCGTCTCCAGGCGCTGCATCAACTCCGTCAGCCGGTCGTCCGGAATCACGGCCGCTTTGGCCGTGAATGCCGCCGCCAATGAGTTGTTGAGCAGTTGAATGTGTTCCTCTTGTTTGGCGTTGTCCGTGCCTGCACTCACCATGCCTTCACGCAGGGCTTTGAGCAGCGGCGGCAAGCGTCGGATGACTTCACCGCGTTCGTCACGCGTGACTTTGGCGCTGGCCGACCAGATCAGGTCGGCCGCAGCACGCTTCATGCGCTTTGTATGGTCGTCTTGCGCGCCGTAGCGCACGGCCGTGGTGGCCAAAACATCTGCCCAGACATGAAAGAGAAATTGCCGCACGCCTTCTTGCACGGGCACCTCGTTGAGCATGCGGCGCAGCTCGATCGTGTACTTGATGGCCAAGGTTTCACGTTGCTCGACGTGCTGGGCAAGAGAACCGCCCTTGCGTGTCATCTTGTTCTCGTTCTTGAAATAGTGTTCAAGAAACTTTTCGAACTCCGTGAGCACGGTTTGAAACACTCGCCGACCCGTGTCGGGGTAAGCCTCAACAACCTGCACGATGCGCTTGATTTCTTTTTCAAGCGCGTCGCCCACGGCTTGCGCGCCACTGTCAAAACCCAACACGCAAGCACCCATGCGGTCGATCAAGCGACGTGCGGGGTGATCCACCGTGGCAAAAAAATCTGGCTCCGTCACCGCCACGCGCAACACCGGCATCTGCAGCCGCGCGAACCACACGCGCACAGCCGCAGGAATGCGCTCTTCGGTCAAGATACTTTGGAAGAGCAAGGCCACGATTTCAATCGTTGCGCGCTCTTCGGGAGTCGAGGCCGCCTTCTTGAGGGCCTGTTTGCGCTGATGCAATTCATCGAGCAACACCGGCGTGGTGATTTTTGAGTCGCCACCGACGCGCCCACTGGGCGACAGTCGTGCGCGCAGACCATGCTGAACCGTCTCGATGGCTTGCGACAAGCCCGGTGACAAGGCGTGGGACTGCGTGTCGCTGTTGAACCCGGGCAAGTGTTTGGCCACCAGCCGGTTGAGTCGCCCCAACACCGCTTCGGCTTGATCGCGGCTGCGCGCCAAAGGCGAAGCACGCGTCATGAGCCGCGTTTCTTCACCCACACCAGAACTGCCCATGTGGCGCAAAAAGCCGCCACTGCGAGGCCCTGAGCCACCTCCAGCGCCCAAGCTCACGTCAACCAAATTTCCACCGCCCGTGGAGTGAAAACCCGAGCCACTGGAACTGCCCACGCCAGGCCCCGACTGCCAGGAAGTCGCAGGTGACGTGAACCCGCTGACGCGGCGAATCGCCGGTCGCAGATCGATCTCAGGCAGCACGCCCTGGTCCACCAGCCAGCGGTTCGTCTCGTGATAAGCCTCCTCCACCAAGGCGGCAAATTCATCGTGCAACACCGACTGCAATTCACGCCAACTGGTGATGGACAAGCCAGCGGTGCGCCACGCATCAAAGATGAAACGCGCCAGCACATGGGCACGCAGCATGTCGTGGGCTTCCAGCTCGGCGCGCTTTTCCAAGTAGGCAATGCGCGACCGTAGGTCAGAAAACTCCCATGACGCTCGGTCCATCACAGCCAAAGCCAAGCGCGAGGTCACGATTTCCAACTCGATCGTGTCGTCGTCCACCAGGGACAAACCTGCGCTTGCAGACCGCGCCAACTCGCTGCTGCGCAGCGAGGACATGGTGCCGCCCAAAGAATGGCGCAAGGAGGTAACGATGCCGCGGTGCCACTCTTGGGCGTTCTTGGTCAGCTCATGCAAGGTATCGCGCCGACGCGTGACCAAGGAGTGTTCCGCTGGCTTGTCAAGCAGGGCTCGCGCAGTGTCGATCGTGCCTTGCACCAAACCAACCAAGCCTTTGACCAGCTCTTCGGTGTAGCGCCGACGCGCTTGACTAGCGAGCTGGAGTGAGTCGGCGCCTGTCGCCATGGGCTGCTACGAAGTAGGTCGTTGGGTTCGGTGCACTCTACACCACCGCACCTGCGTTCGGGTCGTCAGGATCATGTTCCTTGGTCGTGGATTTGACCAGATCATCGCGCTTGACGCCGAGCCACATGGCAATGCCGGCAGCGACAAAAATCGACGAGTAAATGCCAAACAAGATGCCAATGGTCAGCGCCACAGCAAAGTAGTGCAGCGTGGGTCCGCCAAAGATGAGCATCGACAACACCATCATCTGGGTGGATCCGTGGGTGATGATGGTGCGGCTGGTAGTGCTGGTGATGGCATGGTCAATGACCTGCGGCGTGCTCATCTTGCGCATCTTGCGGAACGTCTCGCGGATGCGGTCAAAAATCACCACCGATTCGTTCACCGAGTAACCCAGTACGGCCAATACGGCTGCCAGCACGGCCAGCGAAAACTCCCACTGAAAGTAGGCAAAGAAGCCAAGGATGATGACCACATCGTGCAGGTTGGCGATGATGCCCGCGACCGAGAATTTCCACTCAAAGCGCACCGCCAAGTAGGCCATGATGCCCAGCACCGTAGCGAGCAAGGCAAAGGCGCCGTCGCGTGCCAATTCAGAGCCCACCGAAGGACCGACAAATTCAGTGCGCATCTGTTTGACGGGCTCGGCGCCCGAGGCCACAGTGCAGGACGGACGGCTCACCGCTTCGCCCTGAGGCGTGACGTACTGCTTGGTGGCCACCGTGCCGGCTTCAGCCTTGCACAGCGCCGCAAACACGCGGCCAGCGACCTCGGTTTGTTTGACGTCTGCACGCACTGGCAGGCGGATCAAAACGTCGCGCGACGTGCCAAACTTTTGCACCTGCACCTCGCCAAAACCCAGGCCATCGACGGTGGTGCGCACCTTGTTGATGTCGGCACCAGCCTCGTACTGCGCCTCAACCACCGTGCCGCCGGTGAACTCGATCGACATGTGCAAACCACGCGTGGCCAAGAAAAAGACCGCTGCCGCGAAGGTAACAAACGAGATGACGTTGAGCACCAGGGCATACCGCATGAACGGTATGTCGCGGCGAATGCGAAAGAATTCCATGTGCTTTCCCCTTGGCTTCGCTACTTACTTCTTGGCCGCTGTCTTGGCGTCTGTTTTCGCATCAGCTTTGATGTCGGTGCTCAGCGCACTGGCGTCGCTGTTCACAGTCGCACTGCTGGCGCCATCAGGCCGCCACACCTGGCCGATCGACACTGACTTGAGCTTCTTCTGGCGCCCGTACCACAGGTTGACCAGACCGCGCGAAAACATCACGGCCGAGAACATGGACGTCAAGATGCCCAGGCAATGCACCACCGCAAAACCGCGCACCGGGCCAGAGCCAAAGGCGAGCAGCGATACACCGGCAATGAGCGTGGTGACGTTCGAGTCGAGGATGGTGCCCCAGGCGCGTTCGTAGCCCGTCTGGATGGCTATCTGCGGTGAAGCACCACCACGCAGCTCTTCGCGAACACGCTCGTTGATGAGCACGTTGGAGTCAATCGCCATGCCCAAGGTGAGCGCAATGGCTGCGATGCCTGGCAATGTCAGGGTCGCCTGCAACATCGACAGCACGGCCACCAGCAGCAGCAAGTTGAATCCCAGCGCCAAGGTGCTGATGCCACCGAACAGCATGTAGTAGGCGCACATGAACAGCGCAATGGCCGCAAAGCCGTACTTCACTGAATCAAAACCCATCTGGATATTGTCTGCACCCAGGCTCGGGCCAATGGTGCGCTCTTCGATGATCTCCATCGGCGCGGCCAGCGAGCCAGCACGCAAAAGCAGCGACTGGTCATTGGCTTCAGCCGTCGTCATGCGGCCAGAAATTTGCACACGGCCACCAGCAATTTCACTGCGGATCACCGGCGCCGTCACAACCTCGCCCTTGCCCTTTTCGAAGAGCAAGATGGCCATGCGTTTGCCAACGTTTTCACGTGTCACGTCTTTAAAGATGCGCGCGCCTTTGGCGTCCAGCGTCAGGTTGACGGTGGGCTCTTGCGTCTGGCTCTCAAATCCAGGCTGCGCGTCGGTGAGGTTCTCGCCCGTCAAGATGACCTGGCGCAGCACGATGATGGGCTCGCCATTGCGGTCAACAAAACGTTCGCTGCCAAAGGGCACGGGGCTCGAACCGCGCACGGCCTCGCGGGCCTCGGTGGTTTCGTTGACCATGCGGATCTCCAGCGTGGCGGTGCGTCCAATGATGTCCTTGGCCTTGGCCGTGTCTTGCACGCCGGGCAGCTGCACCACCACGCGGTCGGCGCCCTGCTGTTGCACCACGGGTTCACTGACGCCGAGCTCGTTCACTCGGTTGTGCAGTGTCGTGATGTTTTGCTTGAGCGCGGCATCTTGCACCGCGCGTGCGGCTTCGGGTTTCAAGCTGCCACTGAGTTTGAAGTCAGCACCCTCGGGTACCGTGACCCACAACAAGTCGGGCAACTTGTCGGCCAGCAAATTGCTGGCGCTTTGCGCTGTGGCGGCGTCACGAAAACGCACGTCCACCACGCTGCCGTCCCGGCTGATGCCCGCATGGCGAATGTTCTTGTCACGCAGCAAACTGCGAATGTCGCCAGTCAGGGCCTCGGCCTTTTTGGTCAAGGCCGCCTTCATGTCGACCTGCATCAAGAAATGCACACCGCCGCGCAGGTCCAGCCCCAGGTACATGGGCAGCGCGCGGATCGACGAGAGCCATGCGGGCGAACGCGACAAGAGGTTCAGCGCAACGATGTAACCTGGATTGTTAGCGTCAGGGTTCAAGGCTTTGGACAACACGTCCTTGGCTTTGATTTGCATGTCGGTGTCAGCCAGGCGCGCCTTCACTGAATTGCCATCGAACTGCACAAAGTCCGCGTTCACCCCGCCGCTTTTGAGCGCCTGCTCAACACGCGCGACCATGCCTGAATCGATCTTCAACGTGGCCTTGCCACTCGACACCTGCACCGCGGGTGCCTCGCCATAAAAATTCGGCACGGTGTAGAGCAAACCCACCAGCAGCGCAAAGCCGAGAAGGACGTACTTCCACAAGGGATAACGGTTCATTTGAACTCCTGGTGCCAGCGGCTGGGCGGGGGCGCACACCAGCCTTCACTGCCCATGCACGCAACGCGCATGGCGGTCCGTCAACATGCGGCCGGGAGGCCGCCGCAACAAGCCTGGGGTTTACTTGTAGGTGCCCTTGGGCAGCACTTGAACAACGGCACCGCGCTGCACTTGCAGCTCAACCCCGTTGGCCACTTCAACGTGCAAAAACGAGTCACCCATCTTGGCCACTCGGCCGAGCACGCCGCCAGAGATCACCACCTCGTCGCCTTTGGCGATGGCCTCGATCATGGCCTTGTGCTCCTTTTGCTTCTTCATCTGCGGACGGATCATGATGAAGTACAGCACCACGAACATCAGCAGCAGCGGCAGCATGCTCATCAGACTGGACTCAGCGCCGCCAGTGGCGGCGGGCGCGGTTTGCGCAAAAGCTTGGGAAATGAACACAGCGAGATCCTTCAGGGTCGGGCAGTAAAACCAGTGAGTTTACGGGGCCGCCGTTTCAAGTCTCGGACCAGGTCTCGGACCACCCGTTCGCGTCTGCCTTCCTGGCTCGACGACATCGCGATAACAGCACAGCCACAGCAGCACCAACAGTAGCCATAAGAAGCGCGGTGCGTCGATGAGTGTGTTGAGCGAAGCCGAGGCTAGGAACCCGGCCACCGCCACCATGGCGGTGGCTGCACGCGCTGAACCTTGGCGGGCACGTAAGCAGCCCGCCGTCAGCGCGGCGAGCATGACCACCGACCAAGCGGCCACGCCCAACCAGCCTTGATCAAACAGTACTGCCACGGGCAGGCTGTGGATGTGCCACGGCGGGTCGATGTCGGTGGTGAAAAACCAATGATCCATACCGGCGGCAAAGTCGCCATTGCGCAGCAAATCCCCCCGTGCGGCGCTGCGCAGCTCAATCTTTCGTACATCCAGCGCAACACCAACGGTTGGCACATGCAAGGAGAACTTGATGGGACGAGCAAGCCAGCCGCCAGCGCCTTCGAATTGCGCCGTGCTAAAAGTTGACTCGACACGTCGCCACTGTTCAACTGGGTTGGCTGAGGTCGAGGGCAAAACAACAGGGTTGGCCGCCGGCAGCTCAAGTCCTGGCAAGGACGCCGTTTCACATCGGGCTGAGGTCAGCATCCACTTCTCGCACAAGGTCGCGACCGGTGTGCTGGTCGAAGCGCGAGACCTGATCTCCAAGCGGAGCGAAAGCGATTCGTCCTGCACGATGCTGACCCACTGCTCAAAGTAAGTTGGCGCTCCTGGCCCCAGGCGTAAGAAGGACCGACCAGCCTCTTGCTCCAGACGCAGGCTGGGCGCGTGCAAGGCTTCCTTGCTGCGCCAGAAATGGGTGTCTGGGAAGCGACCAACACCCATGCCCAACACAGACGTGATCACGCTGTCATCGCGCAGGCTCAGCGCGTCGGCCCAGTGCGCGCCACGAACTGGCAGGTCATGTGCGCTTTGTGTCAGACGCTCGCGTGCAAAGCCGCCGCTGAGAATCGGCCATGTCACGCCCGTGACGACCACGGCGGCCGCAGCAACCATGGCCCAGCGGCGCCAGGCCGAGCGACCCACAGTCGGCTTCCCGAGCGCGACGTATTGCGGCAACCCGGCCAACCCCAGCAACAGCACAACGAGCAGTGCCGCGTACCCGTTGCGCGAGTAAGTCACGGCCATGGCGTAGCTGGTCAAGGCCAGCAGCGTGATCGCGGCCGCACGGACTGGCCAGGCCGATGCCCGAAGCAGCCAAGCAAGCGTGAAGGCCGCGCCCACGGCGAGGTAGCACTCAATGTAGGCGCCACCCTTGTGCATGGCCGAAAACGGCCCGGTGACCCGATAGTCGGAAGTGAAATCGAGCAGACCCGCAAAGCTGGCGCGTTCCCAGAGGATGACCAGCAAAGTCATTGCCAAGCCAACACGCATGCCAAGGCCGAACAGGCGCTCACGCTCTTGGCCGTCGTCATGCAGTCGCTGGTAGACAGCCACAAACAGCCAGGCCCAGAGTGCACCCTTGCCGATGCGCAGCGCGTTGAAGGCGCTGAAGTAGCTGGTGAAACTATTGGCATCGAGGGTTGGCAGCGGCCAAAGGGCACGCATGGTGCTCAGCAGCAGGCTGACCGCCAAGCCAGCAAATACGAGCGTGATCAAGCTGGGCTTGTTTGGGGCCAACACGCGCTGCGGCAAGCGCAACGCAGCAACGGCCAAACCGGCAGTCATCAGCAAATCGAACTCATCCCAGTACAAGCGTCCGCTCAAGGGCGCCAAGTCAAGCACAGGCATGGCCGCCGGAATGATGACCAAGACCCCTGCTGGACGCACCCAAATGGCCGCGCTGCACACCACAAGCAATGCAGTCAGCGCCCAAGGAAAGGCCGGAAACCTCGCGGCCATGAACCATGCCAAGGGCACCACAAGCCACAGCCAAAAGTTTCCTCTTAAGCGTGTGTCTGTCGGCCTGTTTTCATTGCCAAACCGGGGCGCAAGAGATGACCGTGGCTCACCTGTCGTCAACAGGGCGCCAGTTTCGGAAGCGACACTTGCGAGTTGATAGAAGAGTGCCGAGACGGCCGCCACGATGAGCACATTGGTCGGATCGGGATGTTGCCCCTTCAGCCAGAGCTTGCTGGCTTCGATGAACATGCAAATCATTGCCACGCCCGTTGCCGCCGACAGCATGGGAACGCGTCGTGCCCAGCACAAGACAGCCAGCGGCGAATACATCAGAGCAACACTGCCCAGACTGAACAGGGCCATGGCTTCGGTTGTGAAGTAGTGATAGTAAAAGGGCAACAGATGCACTTCCGCCCAGGCGGCACGCGCGCCATCCAGGCCAAGCCAGCCTGAACGAAACCAGCCGTTCGCAGCCAACAGCACAGGGAAGTAAAGGGCCAGCGTCCATGCGCCGTAGCGCCCCACGACCTCGCGCAGCTTGTCGATGCCCGCCACAGCCAAGTGAGGCGCCATGGCAGCGCCCAGA
This sequence comes from Rubrivivax sp., assembly GCA_043776165.1. Classification (GTDB taxonomy): domain Bacteria; phylum Pseudomonadota; class Gammaproteobacteria; order Burkholderiales; family Burkholderiaceae_C; genus Rubrivivax. Next base: position 8,930 of record JAYVRO010000478.1, read on the forward strand.
AGAACACCCATCGATCGCGTCAACACTGAAGCGCCTTGGCTCACGCCTGAGGCAATGAAGAACTGGCCCAGCTCGATCGCTAGTCCCAGGAACAGTCCAACAAGCGCGGCACGCCGCATGCTCACGCGATGACTGCTTGACAGGCAGGCCAACATGACGCCCATCGGTATGCACAACGCGACTTCAACCAGCAGCTGCAAGGTGACGATAAAAACGCCCCGATCCGATGCTGCGAGCAGCCAGCCCCAGACGGTCGAGTGAAACTTATCAGTCAGCTCTGCCGACGACAGGAGCAGGTCGTAAGGAAAAAAGCTCAGCGCCACATAGGCTACCGCGTAGACCTCCAGCGTGCGAAACCACAGGCGCGGGCCACCGCCAGCCAAGGCTTGCTTCAAACGAGTGAGCCACGGCGCCACCACAGGCGCTAGCAGGGCGCCCAAGAGGGTGCCAATGAACTCTGCAATCAGATCGTTTTGCGAGACCGTTCGCGCCGGGAAGTAGAGCTGCGTGAACTCCACCGCGACAGCGATGACCGTACCGAACAGCGTCGATGCGACGACAGCACCATAACCAGATCGTCCGGCCCCAGCGAGCGCTCTTGCCGCCAGGAAGCCCAGCGGCAGATACAGCACGCCGTTGGCCACCCAGTCGGCACGCGACTCGATACCCAACTCAAGAAACGGGATCTGCTGGAAACGTCGCCAAGCCTCGTCGAGAGGCAAAAGCTGGAAGTCCAGCGGGACCAGACTGCCGTAAACAACAAAGGCCAAGTAGGCAAATAGGAGACCGGGCGACGCAACGGACAGCCTCATGCCGAAACTACTGCGATGGCGTGTCCACGCTCAAGATGCGCAACTACTCGCGCGTCGGGGTTGGGGGCGACTGGACGCAAGCTTGGCTGCAAGCTCAAAACGATCACCGACCATGCCCGGAGCAACGTTCTATTAGCGCGATGACTGTTGACGGTCAATGACCCACCGACGGGTCAACGCAAGGCTCCTGGGCCAGCATTCACTGGATTGCTGCGCGCAACGGGGAGCGCAATCGCGGTTGAACAGCCAGGGCCTACCCTGATCGCTGCGATGACTTCTGGCTGCGCGCTGCAAAAACTGTAGGTGTTGTTGCCGTTGTTATGAACCGAGTAGGTGTAGGTTCCCCCGGTACCGTAGTTGTGAATGACCCTCGGTTGGTTCCCACCATTGCTGGTGTCCACGGACCACGTTCCAACTGGCTCGGAAGGGTCGATCGCATGGCCCGGGCCGCGCTTGTAGTCGACCAGTGCGCCGCCGGCTGCGGTCGCACCCTGATGCAGCTCTTGCCAAGTCATATCGGGGATGGTGACGGCGGGCACACAAACGGTTTTGCCCGCCAGGAGAGCGACGATCACCGGAGCAGAATTGATGCGTGTGGCATCGGTGCACGCCGCCAGTGACTGCCCGGCAAGGGACATCATAGTCAGACCCAGACCGGTGACCAAAAGGCCGCGTTTCAAATTTGATCGAGACATATTTTCTCCTGTTCAACAAGTTTGGTTCGCCACCAATCCGGCGGGTGTCGCTCTCGACGGCCACAACGAATGATCGCGGCAGTCTATTGCGACGACGAGGAAACGTCACGCTCGCCCCCCGCAAATGAGTGGTCTATGGCCGACCACAAAGTCACTGTCTCAGCTTCCATGCCGGCGCGTGCGCCTGCAACCACTGCTCCAGCATCATCAAGATCCAGATCATCTCGCCGTAGTAGCCCGGGTGTTCAGCCAGGCGCTGTTCGATGAGTTGTTTGATGAATTCGGGCCGCACAACACCGCGTGTGGACAGGCTTGCCAGTGAATCAAGGGCGAAACTCTTCAGCGCTGCATTGCGCGTCACCCACACACCAAACGGCAAGCCAAACCCTTGTTTCTTTTTCGTGAGAATTGCATCGGGCAAAAATCCGCGCAGCGCTTCTTTGAAAAACCAGCGCAATTTGAAGCCTTTGAGCTTGTAGTCGGTGGGCAGCTTCAAAGAAAAGTCGAGCAAACCCTGGGACAAAAACGGGAACCGCACTTCCATGTCGGCCAGCCCTGTCGTGCCCCTGACCTTGGGCAAATCGCTTTCGCCCAAGGTGTAGCGCCAGTCAAACGCCAGCGTGCGGTTGAGCTCACTGGGCGTCTTGGCTGAATGCCAAACCTCGCGCTGTTGAGCCAGTGGCGCGCCGAGGTCGATCAGCGACAAAAACGTGGGCGTCAGCACCTCTGCAGGCCCAAGGCGCAGCAGCAAGTTGTACATCTGCAAACGGTCAGGCATGGGCACTTTGGCTTGTTCAACATAGCTCGCCCCTTTCTTCAGCAAGGGGGTGCGCGCCACCGCATCAAGCTCAAAAAAGGGCTCCAATAGGCCGCGTCGCAAGGGGGCTGGCACGTGGTTCCACCAACCAAAAACGCGCTGCTTGGCATAACGCGTATTACCACCAAACAACTCGTCGCCGCCGTCACCCGCCAACATGCGAGTCACACCGTCATGTCGTGCCTTGAGCGCGCAGTAGTAGGCCGGCAATGCCGACGAATTGCCAAAGGGCTGGTCGTACGACGCGGCGACATCAGCGATGCTTTTGACCAGGTCGGCCGGCGTCACGTAGTACTCGTGGTGCTCGCTGCCAAAGTGTTTGGCTGCCAAGCGCGCAAATGCCATCTCGTCGTAGCCCTCGGCTTCAAAACCGATGGAATAGGTGTGGGCACCTTGGCCGGTGACTTCACGGATCATGCCCGCCACGGTGGAGCTGTCGGTGCCACCACTGAGGAAGCAGGCGGGCGTGCCGGGACCGAGGTCTGCTTGCACGGCTTCGCGCAAGTGGGTCTTGAATTCGCTCTTCAAGGCATCGAACGACACTGCGCCGCTGGGTTCAGAAAACTGAGCCGTCCAGTAAGGTGAAACCGTTAGCTTGCCGCCTTCAAAAACCGCGCAATGACCAGGCGGCAACCGATAGACGTCTTTGAAAATCGTGCGCGGTGAGGGGATGCAATGTAAAAACAAGTAATCAAAGATTGCCTGCGGGTCGAGTGCCCCAGCGGCGTTGGCGCCGCCAACGGTATCGGCAAGGTCGTCAGCACGCGCCGCAAACAGCAGTTGCTGGTCCTTCACGCGATAACAAAGTGTCTGGATGGAAAAACGATCAACGGCCAGGAAGCAGCGACCTTGGGTGTCGCTCAGGGCAATGGCAAAGGGCCCTGTGACACCGACTGGTGCGCGAGCCCCATCTTTTGCCCAGGCCAGTTGCCAGGCCTGTGCGGCACCCTGGGTCGCGCAGACTTGCGCCAGCGCAGGGTCTGTGAAATGGGGTTGCCCCAGTGTCAATCCTGAACGGGTGCTCACTGCCTGCTGCGTCATACCAAGACCTCTGCAGCAGCAGGGTGGCCAAGGAACCCGTGGGGACTGGCGCTGGCGCCGTAAGCACCTGACTGGAACACCACAACCAAGTCGTCAATCTGCGCCACCGGCAAGTCCATGCGATCAGCCAACAGATCCAACGGCGTGCACAAAGGCCCCA
>JAYVRO010000479.1:0-12415 GCA_043776165.1 Rubrivivax sp.
TGGCCCGACGCCCTGCCCGACTACGCCGGGCCACTGGCCGGTTGGCTCACCGGGCTGGAGCGTTGCGAAACGCCCTACCTGGTGAGCGTGCCTTGCGACACGCCTAACTTTCCAGATGACCTGGTGGCCCAGCTCGCCGCGGCGCTTGAGCGTGACAACGCCGACATCGCCATGGCAACGACACGGGAAGGTGGCGTGGTGCAACGTCAGCCCGTCTTCAGCTTGATGCGCGCAAGCCTGATGGAAAGTCTCGTGCGGGCCACCCAGGCGGGTGAGCGCAAGATCGATCGCTGGACCGCACAACATCGCTGCGTTGAAGTGCTGTTCGACGACGCCCGGGCATTCTTCAACGCCAACACTTTGGCCGAATTGCAGCAACTGCAAACGCCCTGAGGTGATCGCCTCAAGGCTCCATTGCGCGTCCAGCCCATGTCCGCCACCGTGTTAACCAAAGACATGACCGAGCATTGGCCGCATGCCGCCGTGTTGGTGGTGGACGACGAGCCCGGCATGCTCAACTTTCTGCAAAAAAGTTTGGCACCTCGTGTCGGGCTGCTGCTGACTGCGGGGAACGCGGACGCGGCCGAGGCGTTGCTGCAAAAGCATCGCTTTGACCTCGTCATTCTCGACATCAATCTGCCCGGCAGAAGTGGCATTGCCTTGTTGCGCGACATGCGCGAACACGGTCACCAATGCGAGGTCGTATTGATCACGGCTTTTGCCGATCTGGAAACCGCCATTGACGCCTTGCGGGCGGGCGCGAGCGACATGTTGCTCAAGCCCTTTCGTGTAACGCAGGTGCTCAACGCATTCAAGCACGGCATGGAACGTGCCCGGCTCAAGCGTGAGAACTGGGTGCTCAAACGCGCCTTGTCCCAACGCACGCCGCAGGCCGATGGTTTGGTCGGCGACAGCATCGTCATTCGGGGTTTGCAAGAAGCCCTGCGCCGTGTCGCGGCCGTTCCCAGCACCGTGTTGCTGACGGGTGAGTCAGGCACCGGCAAAGAGCTGGCAGCGCTGGCCCTGCACCGTTTAGGGCCCCAGGCCAACGCACTTTTTGTGCCCGTGAATTGCGCCACCATTTCGCCTTCACACATCGAAGCCGAACTGTTTGGACACGCGCGCAGCCACAGCCCCGAGACCGCTCCGCGCCGCAGTGGCGACGGTTTGTTTGTTTACGCCCAAGGTGGCACGCTTTTTCTTGACGAGATTGCCGACATGCCACTGGCGCTGCAGGCCAGCTTGCTGCGCGTCATAGAAACGCGTTGTGTGCGCCCGGTGGGCAGCGAGCAGGAGATCCCGGTGGATGTGCGCATCGTTGCTGCCACCAACCGCCCCCTTCGCGACGAAGTTGACGCCGGGCGTTTTCGCAAAGATCTTTACTACCGATTGCAGGTGGTCGAGATCAACCTGCCGCCACTGCGTGCGCACAAAGAAGACATCCCTGACTTGGTGGCGCATTTCATCAGCACACTGGCGCCGCAGCTGGGCGTGCCAACGTTTGAGGTCAGCAGCGATGAACAGCGTTACCTGGCGCAATACGACTGGCCAGGGAACGTGCGCGAACTGCGCAATTTGATCGAGCGCTCACTCATCCTCGGTACGCTGAACGTGTCCGCCCTGTACCAAGGCCTGGCGCGCACCGAGCGCGCCGCGCCCAAGCCGGTGCTGCCCGTGGACGGCCCCACCGATTTGCAGTCGCTCGAAAAACGCCACATCCTGGCGGTGCTCGACTCCGTGGGCGGCGACAAGACCCGCGCCGCGCAATTGCTGGGCGTGTCGCGCCGCACTTTGGAGCGGCGCTGCGCGGAGTGGGGAATGGCATGAAGCCGTGGGCAGGCTTTTCGCAGCTGTCCATCCGCAACAAGCTGCTGACACTGGTGCTGATGCCACTGGCCGTGGTGCTGCCGCTGCTGGGCGTGTTGCTACTGGTGTGGGGCGACGCTGCGCTGGATCGTTTGCTCATCACCAAGATCCGCAGCGATCTGGCTGTGGCCCAGGGTTACTTTGAGCGCGTCTTGGCTGAGGTGGGCAGCAGCACAACGATGGTGGCGGAATCGCATGCACTGCATTTGGCCTGGACACAGCAACAAGCCGCAGCCCTGACCGCCCTGCTGGCGCGCCTGAAGGAACGTGAGGGGCTGGACTTCATCCACTTGCATGGCGCCGATGGCCAACTGCTTTTTACCGAAACAGGTGCAGCAATGGCCGAAGCTCAGCAAGCGCCCGCCGAGTTGCATGAGCGCACAAGCGTCGAAGTGCTTGAGACCGCGCAGCAGCGCATTTTTGGCCCGCAGTTACTGGCCCGAGTGAACGTGGCTTTGGTCGACACGCGCAATGCCATGCCCAGCACACGGCGCCAGGAAGAGCGCGCCATGGTGCTCATGTCGTCACGTGCCATTCGTGCTGAAAACGGCCAGGTGCTGGGCCATGTGCAGGCGGGTGTGCTGCTCAACCGCAACTTGCCCTTCATCGACCACATCAATGCCATCGTCTACCCCGAAGGCGCGCTGCCCTTTGGCAGCCGAGGCACGGCCACGCTCTTTTTGGATGACGTGCGCATCAGCACCAATGTGCGCTTGTTCGGCGCCGAAAAAGACCAACGCGCCATCGGCACCCGAGTGTCGCGCGCTGTTCACGAAACCGTGTTGGGCGCGGGCCGCACTTGGTTGGACCGCGCGTTTGTTGTCAACGAGTGGTACGTCTCGGCGTACCAGCCCTTGGCCGACAGCGCGGGCAAGCGTGTGGGCATGCTTTATGTGGGTTTCACTGAAGCGCCATTTCGTTGGATCAAGGTGGTGGCCTTGCTCAGCATCGGTGCGATGTTTTTTGCCGTGATGATGGGTGCGGCCTTGGTCTGTTTGCGTTGGGCACGTTCGATTTTTTCACCGCTGGAACGCATGGCTAACACCATGCGCTTGGTCGAGAACGGCGACCTGCATGCCCGCGTTGGCTTGCTTGCCAACCAGGACGAGATTGGCCAACTCGCCACTCACTTGGATCAATTGTTAAATGTGGTGGACGCGCACACTGTTGCGCTGGAAGCCGCCAACGCCGACCTTGACCGCAAAGTCGCGGAGCGCACGCACGAGCTGCAAACCGCGCAGCAACAACTCGTTCGTTCCGAGAAACTTGCCGCTGTGGGACAGCTCACCGCCAGCATTGCCCACGAGGTGAACAACCCCATTGCGGTGTTGCAAGGCAACCTTGACCTGATGCGTGAGCTCCTGGGCGAACACGCGCAGCCGGTGCGCAGTGAACTGCGCCTGGCCGACGAACAGATCGAGCGCATGCGGATCATCGTGACCCAGCTCTTGCAATTTGCCAAACCTGCCGAGTACGCGGGTTACATCGAGGCCGTGGACACTCAACGTTTGATCGAAGACAGCTTGCTGCTGGTGGCGCACTTGCTCGCCAAAACACAGATTGAGCTGCAACGCGAGCTGCGCGCCACACGTGCGCCGCTCATCAACCGCAACGAGCTGCAGCAGGTGCTGGTGAACTTGCTGGTCAACGCCATCCATGCCATGCCCGATGGCGGCGTGCTGCGGCTAACAACGTTTGACATCGGTAGCGACAGTGTTGAGATCACGGTGGTTGACACCGGCCCCGGCCTGGGCGCGGAGCTGATCGCAGAGCTCTTCAAACCGTTTGTGACACGTAAAAAAGACGGTACCGGCCTGGGACTGTGGATCAGCCGCAGCATCGTCGAGCGTTACGGCGGTGATGTCACCGCCGCAGACCGCAGCGATGGCCAACGCGGCGCCCACTTCACGGTGCGTTTGCGCTGCGAAAAGTAGCGCGCCCGCGCCAGCAGGGATCAGGTTGCTTTGGACACGCTGATGGTCGGGAACTTGGCGCTGAAGTCTTTGGCCTTTTGCGCAATCTTGATGGCCACGGTGCGTGCCACGGCTTTGTACAAACCAGCGATCTCACCATCGGGGTCGGCCACCACGCTGGGCACACCGCTGTCGGCTTGCTCGCGAATGCTCATGTTCAAGGGTAGCGCACCCAAGTAGTCCACGTTGTACTGGGCGGCCATGCGCTTGCCGCCGTCTTCACCAAAAATGTGTTCGCTGTGACCGCAGTTGGGGCACACGTACACAGCCATGTTTTCGACGATGCCCAAGATGGGAACACCCACCTTCTCGAACATCTTCAGGCCCTTTTTGGCGTCGAGCAAAGCGATGTCTTGCGGCGTTGTGACGATGATGGCGCCGGTGAGTGGCACACGTTGGCTGAGCGTCAAGGCGATGTCGCCTGTGCCCGGTGGCATATCGACCAGGAGGTAGTCAATGTCAGCCCAATTGGTTTGGCGCAACAACTGGTCCAAGGCCTGCGTGGCCATGGGTCCGCGCCAGATCATGGCCTGGTCCTCGTCGACCAAAAACCCGATCGACATGACCTGCACACCGTGGTTGACGAGCGGGTCCATGGTCTTGCCATCAGCGCTCTCAGGGCGGCCCGAGATGCCCATCATCATCGGCTGGCTGGGACCGTAGATGTCAGCGTCCAAGATGCCCACGCTGGCGCCTTCAGCGGCCAGGGCCAAGGCCAAATTCACGGTGGTCGTGCTCTTGCCAACCCCGCCTTTGCCCGAGGCCACGGCGATGACGTTTTTGACCCGTGGCAGCAGTTGCACACCCCGCTGCACCGCGTGCGCCACGATCTTCCAGGTCACGTTGACGCTGACGTTTTCCACGCCAACAACGCCACGCGCGGCGGCTATCAACGCTTTGCGCAGCGGCGCGACCTGGCTCTTGCCTGGGTAACCCAGCTCCACCTCAAAGGCCACATCCGCGCCTTCGACGCGCAGGTTTTTCAGTTGCCGGGTGCTGACAAAGTCTTTGCCGGTGTGGACATCAACAATTGCCCTGAGGGCTTCCAAAACAGCGGCTTCGGTGGGGGCAAGGGACATGGGGCTGACCAAGGTGAACGGGGCTGTCTTGACACGCATGAGCGGTCCACAGCGGGGCCGGAAGTCTAGCGGAGCGGACCACCGGGATTGCCGCGTGTCAATCTAGTCCGGTCGCATTTTCAAGTTGCGCACGGCATAAACCGCCTCGGTGCGGCTGCTCACGCCCAGCACCTGCATCAGCACCGTCATGTGGCTCTTCACGGTGAGCTCGCTGATGCCCAGTTCGACCGCAATGCTGCGATTGCTTTTGCCCTGTACCAATGCAGCCAAGACATCGCGCTGGCGTGGGGTGAGGCCCAGAACGTCAACCATGCGCGTGCTGGCGTCGGCGTTGCGCGCGTACACCTCGGCTACCGGCGGCAGATACACCTCGCCGGCAAATACGCGTCGCAAGGCGAGCATCAAAGTGCGTGCGTCACTGGTTTTAGGGATGAAGCCCATCGCGCCAGCTTCAATGCAAGCGCGGATCAGCACCGGCTCGTCTGCACCTGAGAGAACCACCACGGGCACGTTCTCCGCCTGGGCGCGCACAGCACGCAAACCCTCAATACCGCCGAGCAAGGGCAAACCCATGTCGAGCAGCACCAGATCGGGCGATGGGGATGCGCTCAAGCGCAACAGCGCCTGCGCAATGCTGCCCGCATGCACGACCTCCACCTCGGGGTCCACAGCGTTCAGTAAAAGCGCCAAACCCTCGCGGAACAAAACGTGGTCGTCGACCAGTATGACCTTCATATTTTTCCTCCCTCGACGCCGGCATTTTGGCGTTTCCAAGTCCGCATGGCGCAAACCCAGGATCTCCCGGCGTTGCACGAGCTGCCGATACAGTCAGCCCACCATGTTGGCCACCACGACCACAAGCCCCCTGAACACCGCACAGCGTGCCGCCGTCGAACACGGCAACTCAGGCGCTCTACCGGCGCCGCCACTGTTGGTCATTGCGGGTGCGGGCTCGGGCAAGACCTTCACGCTGGCTTCGAGGGTCGCGCGCTTGGTGGTGCAAGGTGCTGACCCGCAGCGCCTCTTGCTGATGAGCTTTTCGCGCCGCGCAGCAGCATCACTGGAACGCCGTGTGGGCCGTCTGGTGCACGAGGCCATGGGCGCGGGCCATCACAGCCCGCCGCCGCGCTTGCCCTGGTGTGGCACTTTCCACAGCGTGGGTGCGCGCTTGCTGCGTCTGTACGCCCAACGTATCACCTTAGCCAGCGACTTTACCGTTCTGGACCGCGCAGACGCGCAAGAGTTGATGGGCCAGGTGCGCACCGATATGGGTTTGCACAACAGCGCAACGCGATTCCCGACGGCCACGACCTGCTGCACGATCTACAGCCGCGTGGTGAACACCGCACAAGGCTTGCGCACCTTGGTGGAACGCGACTACCCGTGGTGCGACAGCTGGTGCGAAGAGCTCGGCGCGCTGTTCACTGCCTACGGCGCCGAAAAACTGCGCCAGCATGTGCTGGACTACGACGACTTGCTGTTGTTTTGGCACACCGTGATGCAAGAGCCCGTCATGGCGGCCCACATCGGCGCGCGTTTTGACCACGTGTTAGTGGACGAGTACCAAGACACCAATGTGCTGCAAGGCCGCATCGTGCGTGCGCTCAAGCCCGATGGACGGGGCCTCGTCGTGGTGGGGGATGACGCGCAAGCCATCTACGCCTTTCGGGGGGCTGATGTGCGCGGCATTCTTGATTTCCCGCAGCAGTTTTCGCCCAGCGCCACACTGCTCACGCTGGAGCAGAACTACCGCAGCACGCCGCAAATCCTGGCCGCGTCCAACGCCCTCATGGCGCAGGCCCACGAGCGCTTTACCAAAGACCTGTGGAGCGCGCGCGCTGCGGCTGCCAAGCCACTGTTGGTGCGCGTGCACGACGAAGCCGCGCAGGCCACTTGGGTGGCCGACGAGGTGCTGCGCCAACGTGAACAGGGTTTGGCCTTGCGACGACAAGCCGTGCTCTTCAGAACGGCCAGCCACAGTGCCACGTTGGAGCTGGAACTCACGCGGCGCAATATCCCCTATGTGAAATACGGTGGACTGAAGTTTGTGGAAGCCGCGCATGTGAAGGACCTGCTCCAGCTCTTGCGCTGGTCGCAAAACCCGCGCGCACGACTGGCTGGTTTGCGCGTGGCCAGGTTGGTGCCGGGCATCGGCCCCGCGGCGGCGCGGTTATTGCTTGACGCGATGGACGCGTCACCCGCACCGGCGCAGGCACTGCAAGCCTTTGTGCCGCCCGCACGGGCCAGCGCCGAGTGGGCCAACTTCAGCGCCACCTACGCCGCCTTGGCGGCACCAGACGCCGCATGGCCCGAGGCCATGGACATCGCGCAGCACTGGTACACGCCGCACCTGCGCCGCTTGTTTGACGACGCTCGGCCACGTTTGGCCGACCTGGACCAACTGCGCCACATGGCCACCAGCGTTGCATCGCGCGAACGGTTCTTGGCCGAATTGGCGCTCGACCCCCCCGAGGCCAGCAGCCTGGACGCGGGGCCACCACACCGCGACGAGGACTACCTCATCTTGTCCACCATCCATTCGGCCAAGGGCCAGGAGTGGAACGCAGTGACGGTACTCAATGTGGTGGACGGTTGCATGCCGTCCGACATGGCCACCGGCAGTGCGGCCGAGATCGACGAAGAACGCCGCTTGCTCTACGTCGCCATGACGCGCGCGCGCGACCAATTGGCACTGATGGTGCCGCTGCGATTTCATGTCACGCAGCAGCGCCACCATGGTGACCGGCACTTGTACGGCGCCGTATCGCGCTTCATCACCCCCGAGGTGGCGGCGCACTTTGACAGCCTGCGTTGCGATGCCCAGAGTGCGCTGGATGACAGCTTGGTCGAGGGCCCGGTGATCGACGTGGCGGCCCGAGTACCACCGCAGTGGTAGCGGCGAGAGGTACCGCAGCAGTCAGGCCCCGCAGCGCTGCTATTCCCCACCAAGCACGGCACCCGCGAGGTGGTCAAAAATCAAAAAAGGCCCGGCGACTTCTGGCCGCTGGGCCTTGCATTCAACTTCGACGAAAACTTGGTCGGGGTGAAAGGATTCGAACCTTCGACCCTCTGGTCCCAAACCAGATGCGCTACCAGGCTGCGCTACACCCCGAAGTTGTGCATTCTAACCGCCTGCGTTTTGTCCTGCCTTCAATTGAGCCGAGGCAGCGGTGCGAATCGCAGTCAAAGTGCCCCGTGTAGTGCTCACATCGGCGTCAAGTTTCAAGTGCAAAAGCGCGGGGCCATCGGCAGCCAGAGCGCGTTGCAACGCGGGACCAAACTCTTCGGTGCGACTCAGCGATTCAGCAAACCAACCATAGGCGCGCGCCAGCGCGGTGAAGTCGGGGTTGAAGAGATCACTGCCGCTCACCCGGCCGGGGTATTCGCGCTCCTGGTGCATGCGTATGGTGCCGTAGGTGCCGTTGTCCACCACAACGCTCAAAAGCTTGCCCTTGCCCCGCCCGGCGCCGTAGCCCGTTGCCGTGGCCAGTTCTTGGCCGGTCATCAAAAAGTCACCATCACCCGCGATGTTGACAACGTGGCGATGGGGGCAGAGCAAGGACGCCGCCACCGCTGCCGGGAAACCGTAGCCCATGGCGCCCGAGGTGGGTGCGAGCTGGGTGCGACCAAAATTCTGCAAGCCCGGATATCGCGTGTAGCGATGCAGCCAGCCACTGAAGTTGCCCGCGCCATTGGTGTAGATGACGTCATCACCCAAGGCGGCGTGGATGGCGCGCACCACCACGGCCATGTCCAGCGGCGCCACGGCCGGGGCCACGAGGTTGGCCAGATAGTCGGCATGGGCGGCGCGAGCATGCGCATCGGCCTGCGCCAGCCAGGCTGAATCAGACGGTGCGGCCAAAGTTTCCAACGCTTTGGCAGCGAGTTGCATCGACGCTTGCATCATCAAGTCGGCCGTGTAGACACGGCCCAGCTCTTCAGCGCCTGCGTGAATGTGGACCAGCTTTTGCCGGGGCCGCGGCACTTGCAGCAAGGTGTAGCCGCCGGTCGTCATTTCACCCAGGCGCACACCCAGCGCGATGATCAGATCGGCCTCACGAACACGGGTGGCGAGCCGGGGGTTGATGCCGATGCCCACGTCACCCGCGTACAGCTCATGTCGATTGTCAAAGGTATCTTGAAAGCGGAACCCACAAGCCACAGGCAGACGCCAGTTCTCGGCAAAACGCTGCAACGCCCGGCAGGCTTCGGCGTCCCAACCGCTGCCACCGGCAATCAGCAAAGGCTGTTTGGCAGCCAACAACAGGCTGCGCAACTGCACCAAAGCGCCGGGTGCTGGCCAGGCCAGGGCGGGCTCCACACGCGGCAACACGGGCGCGCTGGTGAGCGTTGTCAACATGTCCTCGGGCAGCACCAAAACCACGGGCCCGGGGCGGCCTTGCAAAGCGGTGTGAAAGGCCCGAGCGATGTACTCAGGCAAGCGGTTGGCGTCATGCACTTCGCCCACCCATTTGGCCAAACCGAGCGTGCCAGGGCCAAACATCTGGCGATAGTCCAGCTCCTGAAATGCCTCTCGGTCACGTTGATCACTGGCCACTTGGCCAACAAACAACACCATGGGTGTGGAATCCTGAAAAGCAGTGTGCACACCGATGCTGGCATTGGTGGCACCCGGGCCGCGGGTGACAAAACAAATACCCGGTCGACCAGTCAGCTTGCCCTGGGCTTCAGCCATGAAGGCAGCACCACCTTCTTGTCGGCATGCAATAAAACGGATGCTGTCGCGGTGCTGATGAAAACCGTCCAGCACGGCCAAGTAGCTTTCGCCCGGCACACCAAAAACGGTGTCGATGCCTTGCGCGATGAGGGCCTCGACCAAGGCATGGCCGCCGATGCGAGGGACCGTGTGAGCAGCATCTGGTTCAGTGGTCGCGTGAGCTGTGGAGTGCGTGTGGGGCGTGTTCATCCCACAACTGTAGTCGCCTCAGGTGGCGCGCAAAAGCTGTCCACGCGGCGCCCCAATTGCCCGCGAGCGGCTATCAATGACCTGTGCAACTGCACTTGTGCACGACTGGCCCAGGCGCGTGCCGCTACCATGGGCACCCCACTGCCCGCCGCAAGCATTTTTCATGGACTCCGTGCTTTTTGATTTCACGCGCCAAAACGCCCAAGGCGAGTCTTGCACTGCGCAAGCCTGGGCCAAGACGCCGGTGGTTCTGGCGCCAGCCGAGCGCACACGTTACAAAGCACGCATCAAGGCGCTGCTGGCCCAGCACAACGCCGTGATGGTGGCGCACTACTACGTGGATGGCGACTTGCAGGACCTGGCCCTGGAAACCGGCGGCTGCGTGGCCGACTCACTGGAGATGGCGCGCTTCGGGCGCGATCACGAAGCGCAAACCTTGATCGTTGCAGGCGTGCGCTTCATGGGCGAAAGCGCCAAGATTTTGAGCCCGCACAAGCGTGTGTTGATGCCCGACCTCGACGCTACATGCTCGCTCGACTTGGGATGCCCGCCGGATGCATTTGCCGCGTTTTGTGATGCCCACCCTGAACGCAAGGTGGTCGTTTACGCCAACACCAGCGCGGCAGTCAAAGCCCGCGCCGATTGGATGGTCACGAGCTCATGTGCGCTGCCCATCGTGCAGCACCTCAAGGACCAGGGCGACAAGATACTGTGGGCGCCAGATCGCCACCTGGGCCGCTACATCCAGGAGCAAACCGGCGCCGACATGCTGATGTGGGATGGTGCTTGCATCGTGCATGACGAATTCAAGGGGCTGGAGTTGGCGTTGCTGCGCCGCGAGCACCCAGGCGCCTTGGTCTTGGTGCACCCCGAGTCGCCGCTCAGCGTCGTGGAGCAAGCCGATGTGGTGGGCTCGACCACGCAGATTTTGAACGCTGTGGTCAAAGGCACGGCCAGCACCTATATCGTGGCCACCGACAACGGCTTGATGCACCGCATGCGCCAGCTCGCGCCCCACAAAGTGTTGATTGAAGCGCCGACAGCGGGCACGGGCGCCACGTGCAAAAGCTGCGCGCATTGCCCCTGGATGGCCATGAACGCCTTGCAAGGCGTGTTGGCGTGTCTCGAGCTTGGCGGCGGTGAAGTGCTCGTGCCCGAGCCCGTGCGCGCCCGTGCACAGGGCTGCATCGAGCGCATGCTGGCCTTCGTGGCACAACACCCCACCCGCGTGACACCCGTCACCCAAGGGTTCGTCCCCAAGCTGGGTTCAGCCTGATGGGCTCAAGCGGGGCCGGGCCCTGTCGATAAGGCGGGAACCCCAATCCCACGCGCGACATGCATCGCACAACCCGCCATGAACGTCGACTACACCTCCATTCGCAACCACCACGAGCGTTCGGTCTGTGAAGCCGTCACCGAGTGCGCAGGCGATTTCCCCGGCTTGGCGCACGACCCCGAACTTTTGGCCGATGTGGCTTGTGTGGCCCTGAACCGCTTGCAACCGCGCTACATCCGCCATGAGGTGGACTACGCTTTTTATCAAACCGATAGAGAACGAGCGGCTGCAGAAAAGGCCTTGACCGATTCGGTTGAATTCGCCTTTGGCTTTGTGCAGGCGCGCGCCGCGATGCGCGCGCGCGGCTA
The DNA here is from genome assembly GCA_043776165.1 of Rubrivivax sp. Lineage (GTDB taxonomy): Bacteria > Pseudomonadota > Gammaproteobacteria > Burkholderiales > Burkholderiaceae_C > Rubrivivax. The sequence continues at coordinate 11,490 of JAYVRO010000479.1, forward strand.
GGACACTCGTTTGATGACCGCTGCCGATGCTGCCGACAAACTGATCGAGCAAGCCTGGGAGCAGGCTTACCTGGACACGCACCTGGCGCGCGGTTTGGGCGAACAGGCTGTGCTCCTGATGCAATCACAACCTGTCAGCGAGCAAACGGGTTTTGGCTGGCTGCATGTCGCCCTGGCCGACATGCGAACGGGGGAATTGCCCGCTGCTGAATTGGCCTGCGAGCAGGCCAGGCGCGCTTTTGAAGCTCTGGCCATGCAACGCGGTTTGGCCTTGGTGGACGAGCTGGTTGCCATCGCGCACCGTCGCCGAGGCCACTACGCGGCTTCAGCATCGTTGCAAGACGAGATCGATCAGCGCACCGACCGGGGCTACAACGACCACGACCACTTCATTGCCCACAATTCACGCGCCATCACGTGTAAACACCTGGGCCGCAGTGACGACGCGCTGCGCCACTTCTACCGCGCTTTGGCCCATGCGCGTCGCACACCTTGGCGCGGCCCGGAGATCCTGGCGCTGGGCAACTTGGGCGGCTTTCATCAAGACCTCTTCAACCTCGAAGACGCACGCACCCTGAGTGAGCGTGCCCTGAGCCTGGCCCGCAACGCAGGCGCGCGCCAGGTGTTGGCCACAGCTGCGGGCAATCTCATCGCCATCTATCACGCCCTGGGGCAAAGCGCCCAGGCCTCGGCCATGGCCGAGTATTTGCTGAACCGCGGCGACGAGTTGTTGCCCGGCGCCGTGCAACAGCTCGCCACCTCGGTCGCGCTGGGGCTTTACTGTGGTGGCGATGTGACTGGTGCCCAGCACTACTTGCTGGGGCGCTCCAGCGGCAATATCTCCGACGGTGATGGCAAGCCCTTTTGGTCGTGGTTACAGGCCAGATGCTTGCTGGAACTGGGCGATGCCCAAGCTGCGTGGTTGG
>JAYVRO010000480.1:0-12340 GCA_043776165.1 Rubrivivax sp.
GGCCCGGGCTGGCCTGGCGTGTTGCTGCACGAAGCCGTGGGCCATGGCCTGGAAGGTGACTTCAACCGCAAGGGTTCCAGCACATTTGCCGGACGCATCGGCCAGCGCGTCGCGGCCAAGGGCGTGACAGTGCTGGACGACGGCACGATTGCCGACCGCCGCGGCTCGCTCAACATCGACGACGAAGGCCACGCCACGCAGCGCAACGTGCTGATTGAAGACGGCATCTTGAAGGGCTACATGCAAGACAGCCTGAACGCTCGCTTGATGGGCGTCAAACCCACCGGCAACGGGCGCCGCGAAAGTTACGCCCACGTGCCCATGCCGCGCATGACCAACACCTACATGCTGGCCGGCACCAAGACACGTGAAGAGATCGTGGCCAGTATCAAGCGCGGCCTGTACGCCACCAACTTTGGCGGTGGGCAGGTGGACATCACCAACGGCAAGTTTGTCTTCTCGGCCAGCGAAGCGTTCTGGGTTGAAAACGGCAAGATCTTGTACCCCGTGAAGGGCGCCACCATCGTGGGCAGCGGCCCCGAGGCCATGACCCGCGTGAGCATGATCGGCAACGACTTGGCCCTGGACTCCGGGGTGGGCGTGTGTGGCAAAGAAGGCCAGAGTGTGCCCGTGGGTGTGGGCCAGCCCACGCTGCGCATCGAGCGCCTGACGGTAGGTGGCACTGCCTAATCTCAATAATTAGCCACTTTATAGGTTAGCAACTTCAATGCTTAGTTTCGCGGACATCGAAGCCGCGGCCGCGCGCATCAGCGGCCGGGTGCTGAACACGCCATTTTTGGAGAGCAAGACCCTATCGGACATCACGGGGGCGCAGGTTTTCCTAAAGTTCGAGAACCTGCAATTCACCGCGTCGTTCAAAGAGCGCGGTGCGCTGAACAAGCTCTTGGCCCTGGTGGACAAGGGCGTCAAGACGGTGGTGGCTGCGTCGGCCGGCAACCACGCCCAAGGTGTGGCCTATCACGCCCAACGTTTGGGCTTGCGCAGCGTGATCGTCATGCCCAAACACGCCTCGATGGTGAAGGTCGAGCGCACGCGCGGCTTTGGTGCCGAGGTGGTGCTGCACGGTGAAACTTTCGACGCCGCGCGCGAACACGCTGCGGCCCTGGCCCAGGCGCATGACATGAGCTTTGTGCATGCCTTTGACGACCCGCTGATCATTGCGGGCCAGGGCACGCTGGGCATCGAGATGCTGCGTGCAAGGCCCGATCTGGACACCCTCGTCATCGCAGTCGGTGGTGGTGGTCTCATCGCGGGCATTGCCACCGCAGCCAAGGCCATCAAACCTGGCATCACCATCGTGGGGGTGCAGACCACGCGCTTCCCAGCCATGTTCAACGCCATCAAAGGCACCCACCACGCGCAGGGTCACAGCAGCATTGCAGACGGCATTGCCGTGGGCACACCCGGCACCATCACACGCGACATCATCCAAAACAAAGTTAACGATTTGATGTTGGTCGATGAAGGCGACATCGAACAAGCCATCGTCATGCTGCTGGAGGTGGAAAAAACTTTGGTCGAAGGCGCAGGCGCGGCCAGTTTGGCGGCCTTGCTCAAAGACCCAGCGCGCTTCAAAGGCCAAAAAGTGGGCCTGGTGCTGTGTGGCGGCAACATCGACCCGCTGCTGCTGCAAGCCATCATCGGCCACGGCATGGTGCGCGCCGGGCGGCTGGCACGCATCCGCGTGAACGCGCGTGACAACCCCGGCGTGTTGGCTCACATCACCGCCGTGGTGGGCGAGGCGGGCGCCAACATCGACGAAGTCCATCACCAACGCGCTTTCTCGTCACTGTCAGCGCAATACGTCGAGATTGAGCTCGTGCTGCAAACGCGCAACCCAGCGCATGTGCAAGAAGTACTGCAGCGCTTGCGCGGCGAGGGGTTTGAGGCGGTGAGCTACTGATTGCCCGAGTCAGGCAAGGGGCTGTATCAACCCCCTGCGGCGGCAAAGGGCCGCACGCCGAGCCAGGCACCGTGTATCCACATGCCGAACACGGCCCAAGCAAGCGCCCCGGCCACGATCGTGACGAGGGTTGCTGACAGGCGGCCCGTGGCGACCACCGTGCCTGCTGCCCGGTCGCGCTGGCGCGCAGCGCGAAAGCTCAGCACCGACCACAGCAAAAAACTGCCAAAAAGCACCGTGCTGGCCAAGGTGTTGTTGGCCAGCAAATGCGCCAAGGCCCACACCTTCACCGAGAGCACCATGGGGTGGTGCAGCCACGCCTTGATGCCATTGCCAGGTACATAGGCGGCGGCCATCAGGACGAAGGCGATCAACACCAATAGCGCCGCCAAGTGGCGCATGCCGGGCAGGGGCGCCCACAACACCACGGGCTGCGCGCGTGCCAATGAATAGCCGTAAATGATGGCCGCCAGCCCCAGCGCCGAGAGCAGCGAATAAAGGCCCTTCCAGGCGCCAGCGCCACGCTGCGCAATGAAGCGGCTGCGTGCGTCGTCAGCAAAGATGCGCACGGAGTGAATGCCCAAGAAAAGTAACAGGCCGATGATCAAGAGGGTCATGAGGTGTCTCCTTGACTGTTGAATTAGGCAGCGCGCCAATTACCGTGAAAACCCGCCGGCACGCGGTGCGACAGGTGCGCCAAAGCGATGGGGCCCGCCGCAACATCCAGCGCATTGAACACCGCCAAGTCGCTGCGGTTTTCTGCGCCGCGCCAAATGACTGACAACAACCAACCATCGCCCTCGGCTGCACTGGCGCTGCGCTCGACAAAGATCGGCTCGCCGCAGTAGTCGCCCTGGGGCGGCTGGTACAGCGCCGTGCGACCGCTTTGCAGGTCGATGTGGGCCAACCCTGCGCGGGCTTCGCGGCCTTTGTCGGCGTCGGTCACGGCGGCGGCGCTGTAAAAACCGTGGCGATAAGGCAGCATGGCAAAACGCTCATCCAAGCGCGGGAATTCGCCGTTGTGATCATCGAGCTGCTGCTCTTGGTAGGTGTTTGTTTTGCCCGCCAAATCGAAGCGCCAACGCACGAGGTGAGCGGCCGGCGAATGGCTGTCCACAGGGCGGCCGTCGGGCAAGGGGAAGAGCGGCGCGTGGGGGTACTTCATCATGTCGCACACCACCTGGCCACCGTCGGTGTCATAGGCATTCATGGGATGAAAGACATAACAAGCGTCACCGGTGAACCAGCGCACATCGGCTGCGCTGCCGTCGCGCGGCATGATGCCGATGTGCGTGCCCTTTTCGGGCTCCCAGGCATAGGCCGGGCGCCCGCTCATGGCGCGTTCCATCGAGCCCGTGAGCGGGAAGATGGGAAAGATGATGTGTTTGCGCGTCACGACAAAGTCGTGAACCATGCTGGGGAAGGGCGCCACGATGTGCACCGAACGTCGCAGGCTGCCGTCTCTGGACGCCACATGCAGCATCAAGTCAGGTGTCATGGGCCCACGCGCTGAATAGCCGAAGAACACCATCTCGCCGTTCACGGGGTCCAACTTGGGGTGGGCCGTCATGGGGCCTTTTAAGTCGCCACCAAAGGAGTGATAGCCCTTGGAGGCCAGCGTCACCGGGTCGACCTCAAAAGGTGCATGCGCTTCTTCCAGCGCCAGAAGCCGCCCCCCATGCCACACCACGTTGGTATTGGCCACCGTGGAGTCGAGCGCCAGCAATGTGGGGTCGGTCAAGTGGCGCCCCAACAAACCGCCAGACAGCCCTTCGCCGTTGGCATTTTCCATCTCCCACTTGGGCGTGCGCACCCAGCGGTTGCGGTAGGACACGCGCCCATCCTGCACATGAAAAGCGTGCAGCATGCCGTCGCCCGAGAACCAGTGGTAAGGCCCCCGCGGCGCGAACTGCGGGTTGGGCCCGTTGCGGTACAGCGTGCCGTTCAGCGCTGAAGGCATCTCACCGGTGATTTGCAGATTTGGCGCGTCGCACTCGGTGTTGAGCGGCGCGTAATAGCCGCGCAAAAAAGGTTCGTCGGGGGAGAAAAGCTTGGCCATGGTGTCTTCCTTCGATGGGGCGGTGCGGGTTGGGGTTGCCACACAAGAGTCTTATGCAACCAGTTGCATAAAGAATTTAACCGAGTTTTGGCGATAATGCAACTGGTTGCAAAAAAGTGGTGGGGCGCGCATTCGGCGCATCTCGTCACACCTCGTCGCACCCAGACCCACCCAGGCTCCGCATGTCCTTACCTCACGCTCTCTTGACCGCCTTGATCGACATGCCCGGCACCGGTTTGGCCTTGTCCAAACGGTTTGACCGCTCGATTGGTTTTTATTGGCAGGCCACCCATCAGCAGATTTACCGTGAGCTCGCGCGCATGCAAGCGCAGGGTTGGGTCGAATCCACTGTGGACGAAAGCTCTCGCGGGCGCAAGAAGGAATACCGCGTGGTGGCGGCTGGCCGCAAAGAGCTGCGCCGCTGGGCCACACAGGACTGCGCAGCCGATGCGGTGCGCAGTGAACTGATGGTGCGCATGCTGGCCGAGGCAACCTTGGGTGCGGGCCACTTGGCCATAGACATCGCCCAGCGCCTGACAAAGCACGAAGCGCGTTTGGCCACCTTGAAGAGCCTGGATGCCCAGTACTTTGCTGCACCCGACGCATCGCGCAGCATGGCCATCACCCGACTGATCTTGAAGAAGGGCATCATGAACGAGCACGGCTGGATTGACTGGTCGCGCGAGGCCATTGAAGTCTTGCAGCGTGTTGACACTTCCCTTGCGCGATGAGCGCTGACCGCAACACCGCCCGCAGTGGTTTGGTCTATTCCACCGACACGGGCCGCATGTGCCCGTTTTGCAGGCACGCGGTAACGGCATGCGCGTGCAAGGGTGGCACAAACGCTCTGCCATCGGCGCCGACCGGCGATGGCAATTTGCGTGTCAGCCGCGAAAAAGCCGGGCGCGGCGGCAAGACCGTGACCGTGGTGCGTGGCGCCTTGTTGGGCGAAGAAGCATTGGCCGCCTTGGCCAAGCGATTGAAGACCACCTGTGGTTCGGGTGGAACGTCGAAGGACGGTGTCATCGAAATCCAGGGCGAGCACACCGAACGGATCGTGGCCTGGTTGGTGCAAAACGGCTTTCGCGTCAAACGCGCGGGTGGTTAAGGCGACGCTGAATAAGTCCCCGCGAGTGCGCGCGCCTGGGTTTGGGATGCGCGAACCGTGGAGGACTTGTTCAGCGTTGCCTCAATCCAAAAGCAAGCGTACCGATGCGCACGGCGCGCCCCGCAATCCGGGGGTCTGCACAGCCGCGTTGGCCGTGGACAATGCTTAGGTGGCGAGCCCTCGGCGCCGCTCCTGTCATCGCCAACTTTTCCTTCGCCGCAAAATCTTGAAGCAGCGCCGCCTTCCGCACCGACCCTTGTGGCTGCTTTGCACAGCAGGGCTTTTGGCCCTGTTTCTGGCCTCTTTTTTGATCGGCCCCTATCCCGTTGCACCCGGCACCGTGCTGGCCGTGGCGCTGCATTCGCTGGGCGTGGGCGACGCTCATTGGCCCGACGCCGTGCGCAGGGTGGTGCTCGACATTCGCGGGCCGCGCATCGTCGGCGCCTTGCTGATTGGCGCAGCGTTGGCCACCGCCGGCGCCACGTTTCAAAACCTCTTTCGCAACCCCCTCGTATCACCCGGCGTGTTGGGTGTGTCGGCGGGCGCGGGCTTTGGCGCTGCGCTGGGCATCTTGCTCAGCTTGAGCGGGTTTGCCATCCAAGCCCTGGCCTTTGGCGGCGGGCTTTTGGCAACCGCCTTGGCGCTGTGGCTGGGTCGGTCTTTGGACCGCACGGCCTTGTTGTCTTTGGTGCTGGCCGGGCTGGTGGTGTCGGCGCTCTTCCAGGCGCTGATCTCGTTGCTCAAAGTGGTGGCCGACCCGCTCAATCAGTTGCCCAGCATCACTTTTTGGCTGCTGGGCGGCCTGCACCGCATGAACGCCGACGCCCTGCTCGGCGCCTTGCTGCCGGTGCTGGCCCCAGGGGTGTTGCTCTTTGCCTTGCGCTGGCAAGTGCATGCCCTGGCGGCAGGTGACGACGAAGCCCGCGCGATGGGTGTTGACGTCACCCGCCTGCGTTTGGTGCTGATCGTGGCCGCCACCTTGATGACGTCTGCCTGCGTCAGCATCAGTGGCATCGTGGGCTGGGTGGGCTTGTTGATACCGCACCTGGTGCGCATGCTGGTGGGGCCCAGCTTTGCGCTCGTCTTGCCCTTATCGGCGCTGGCCGGTGGCGCCTTCTTGCTGGCGGTGGACGATGTGGCGCGCGGTGCCGGGGGCAGCGAGATCCCCTTGGGCATATTGACGGCCTTGATCGGCGCCCCTCTCTTTGCGTTGGTGCTGGTGCGCAATCGGCAGCGGTGGCAGTGATGTTGCAAGTTCAAGCGCTGCACTTCTCGCACCCCGACGCACCGCCCTTGTTGGCGGATGTGTCCTTCACATTGGCGCCGGGCACCACGGTTTGCCTCTTGGGCCCCAACGGCAGCGGCAAGACCACCTTGCTGCGTTGCGTTTTGGGGCTGGAGCCCTTGGCGAGTGGACAGGTCTTGATAGACGGCAACAACATGGCCAGCCTGAACCCTGCGCAGCGCGCGCGGCACATGGCCTATGTCCCACAAAGCAGCCACGGCGCCTTTCCGTTCACGGTTTTTGACGTCGTGTTGATGGGCCGCAGTGCACACCTTCGTTTCATGGCCGACCCCGGTGCTGCAGACCACCAAGCGGCACACGACGCGCTGGCCCGTGTGCAGATCCAACACCTGGCCGAGCGGCAGTTCAACCAACTCAGCGGCGGCGAGCGGCAGTTGGCCTTGTTGGCGCGCGCGCTGGCGCAAAACGCCAGGCTCTTGGTGATGGATGAACCCTGCACGGGCCTGGACCTGGGCCATCAGGTGCAACTGCTCAAGGTGCTGCGCTCATTGGCACACGAGGGCTATGGCATCTTGATGTCCACACACTTGCCCGAGCACGCCTTTGCGCTGGATGCCCAGGTGGCGCTGCTGCGTCGGCCGCAGTTGCTGGGCCCGGCGCCAGCGACTGAGGCCTTGACACCCGCCACGCTGTCTGCCCTGTACGACACCGAGGTGGACTTGCTGACCATCGCCCACGGGCCCGCCAGCGGTCAAAGCGTTTGTGTGCCGGTCATCGACGGCACCATGATTCAACCACCCGCTGAAAGGACTTGCCATGACTGAGCGCCGACAAGTTGTGTCCCTGCTCTTGACGGCCGTGGCGGCGCCACTGTGCGCCCAGCCATCACAACAATTAACGCGCCAAGTTACACGCCAGGTGACCGACATGGCCCGCCGGCCGGTGGCACTGCCAGCGCGCATTGAACGCATCGTCACGCTGGGCTCCTTGCCGGTGGTCAACAGTTTTGTTTTCGCCATGGGCGAAGGTGCGCGCATCGTCAACGGTTTGGCCGACTTTGCCCGCCCACACTGGAAATATCAGACTGTGTTTGCACCGCAGATGGCGGGCCAGCCCACCTTGCAGCAACCCAGCCGCGAGCCCAACCTGGAAGCGGTTTTGCTGGCCCGGCCCGACGTGGTGCTGACCATGCACCGCGACAGCGTGGACCGCTTGGCCGCCCTCGGCATCCCAGTCATCTACCTGGCCTGGCGCGAGCCCGAGGATGTGAAAGCCTGCATGACGCTCTTGGGTCAGGTGTTCGGCAAACCCGAGGTGGCCGAGCGCTACGTCAAGTTTTTTGACGCCTCATTGGCGCGGGTGCGCGATGGCCTGCGTGGCCTGAGCACCGAGCAGCGCCCGCGGGTGCTGTACCTGCAACCCGACACCTTGTCACAACCCAGGCTCATCGCCGAGTGGTGGATACCTGCGGCCGGTGGTGTGAGCGTCACCGACGATGGCCGCAAGACCGAGACGCGCACTTTCAGCTTTGAGCAAGTGCTGTTGTGGAACCCCGACGTGATGTTTCTGAGTTCACCCGAGGCCTTGCAACAGGTGCGCCAAGACCGCGCCTACGCCGCCTTGAAGGCCGCGCGCAACGGCCAGTTGTACGTGGTGCCCGTGGGCGCGCACACCTGGTCCAACCGCACATCAGAACAACCACTCACGGTGCTGTGGGCCGCCAAAACACTGCACCCTGATCGTTTTGTATCACTCAACATGAGCGACGAAACACGCCAGTTTTATCGCGAGTTTTTTGGTGCCAATCTGTCGCCTGCGCAGGTGGCTGAGATTTTGAGTGGGACGCTTTAGGCGTTACATGTGACTGCCATCATCGCCTGAGACGACAATACGGGAAAACTCCGTACGGTTCTTAGTAAAGTCGTACACTCTGACGCGCAACAACAACGGAGAGCGCCCATGTATAGCACGCAGACGGACCTAGACGCACTAACAACCATCATCGGCGCGCTGAAGAAGATGCCCAGGGAGGAACAAACGAGAACCATGCAGGCCGTTTCAGTGTTCCTCGGATTGAACGCCGAGTCGGCGCGCGCTCAGCCCAGCGTTGAAATGAAAACGCATGCGTCAAAGTCACCGCAGCCAAATGAGCCCACGACTAGGTTCTCAGATGACCGCGGCGCGTCGCCGAAGGAGTTTCTCCGGGACAAGAAACCAGCAAGCGATGTGGAACGCGTGGCCTGCCTCGCTTACTACTTGACACATCACCGCGATATCCCGCACTTCAAGACTGTGGACATCAGCGCTTTGAACACAGAGGCTGCGCAGCCGAAGTTCTCCAATGCGTCCATGGCGGTCGACAACGCATCCAAGGCTGGCCTTCTAGTGCAGGCTCTAAAGGGAGCAAAGCAACTTAGCGCGTCTGGGGAGCACTATGTGCAACTCTTGCCAGATCGAGACGCAGCCAGAGAAATGATCAAGTCATCGAATGTCCGCCGTAAGGCACGCCGCCCGACGCAAAAGAAGGCGCCGACTCCGTCGGACGCAACATTGGTTAGCCAATGACATCAGATCGCGGTACCGCAATTCGCCTAGTGCTTTACAACCACAAGGGCGGCGTAGGCAAGACGACCCTTACGGTCAACATAGCCTCAGCGCTTGCGGCCGCCGGCAAGCGTGTTCTGTTGGTAGATGCTGATCCTCAGTGCAACCTTACCTCCTACCTGGTTGAAACTAATGTGGTCAATAAATGGCTTGACGAATCTGATACCGAATCCGGAACAACTATTTGGTCCGCGATAAAGCCCGTTGCAGAGTCGTCTGGCCCTGTAAAGCAGATCAAGCCGTACGAGAGACTGAAAGATATATACCTTATCCCGGGGGACATCAGGCTTTCAGAATTTGAGCAGGATTTGAATCAAATTTGGACTGAATGTCTTCAGCGAAAGGTGCGGGGCTTCAAAGGCGCATCCGCAATTAGCGAGCTTGTCGCAGATGCTGCGAATCGAGTCAAAGCAGATTTTGTGTTTTACGATGTGGGGCCAAACATCGGACCTTTGAATCGAGTCGTTCTTCTGGACTGCGATCACTTCATAGTTCCTGCTGCCTGTGATCTGTTCTCTACTCGTGCACTCAGCACGCTCGGGCACTCACTGGATAGCTGGATTCGAGAGTGGCAAGTGATCTCTCAACTTGCGCCAGACAATACTCTCCTGTTGCCAGGAAGGCCGACTTTTCTCGGGTACATCCTTCAGAAGTTTCGCGTCTATGGCGGCGCTCTGTCAGAAGGGTTCTCACAGTACGCAGCACTTCTTGAGAAAGCCGCCAACGCCGACATTGCGACGGTCCTCCGGAAGATAGACAAGTCTCTCGCGAGTACTTCACTGAGCTACAACAAGTTGGGTCAAGTCAAGGACTTCGGAAAGATTGCAGCCCTGGCACAGACTCAGGGGGCGGCTTTCGTAAACGTCTCGGGTGGAGCGAGCTATCAGAAAGTTGAAGCACGAAAGGAGTTCGGGGCAATTGCCAAGCGAATCATAGACCGTTCGTCTAGCAACGAGACGCAAAAATTATGACTGGCGTTTCCTCCGCCGAAGTGAAGCGCATTGATGCACTAGTTGAACACTATCTGGCAAATCGAGAGAAGTTCAATGCTATCTTGTACCAACTTAGCGGCTATGTGGCCGCATCGCGCGTCCTGAACAACCACGTCCACTCCACAAAGCAGCGCACAAAAGACCCCGACCATTTGCGCGCCAAACTTGTGCGCAAGCTACTTAAGTCGAAAGCTTCTCCAGAGGCTTTTGATATCAGCAAAGACAATCTTTTCAAGCAAATCAACGATTTGGCTGGATTTAGGATAATTCACCTTCACACACGGCAAGTGAAGGATATTCATGAGGAGCTAATATCGATTTTCGACGAACAGCGTTGGATTCTGGTGGAAGGCCCGATCGCCAAGACTTGGGACGATGAATCTCGACGCTATTTCCGCGTGCTGGGCTGGAAAACCGAGGATTCTGAGAGTATGTATACCAGCGTTCACTATGTGGTCCAACCAAATTCACGCTCTGAATTGACTTGTGAGCTGCAGGTCCGAACCCTAATGGAAGAGGTCTGGGGAGAAGTTGACCACACAATCAATTATCCAATTAAATCTCCTAGCCAATCTTGCCGCGAACAGATCAAGGTTCTTGCGCGACTGACATCCAGCTGTAGCCGCTTAGTTGATTCGATCTTTCTGGCTAATCTTGAATCCGTGCCATCAGTTGTGAAGTCACCGCTAAAGAAAGCAAGCCGAGTTAAAAATCCTGCCAGATCGAAAATCCCCCCTCCCGCATAGGTTCACTTGACAATAAGCAACCGACCTCAACCACCCGAACGAGCGGTTGATTCATTGGCATCGAACTAAATCGGCACACTGTTGCGTGCTGGTTTCTTCAAGCGGTGGACGTCACACACACCCCATACACCGCAACGATCAATACCTCGGCTTCGTTTTCTCGGTAAATGACGCCGAACGGAAAACCTTTTACAAGCCAGCGGCGCGTGTTCTTTGCCTTGGGCGCACCGCGCTCAGGATGAGCAACCGCACTTCGCACTGCGTCGGCAACGGCCTGCTCAAACCGCGAACCAAGTTCAGCTCTGATGTCCGAGTAGTACGAAATTCCCTCAAACAGTTCTGCTTGTGCAGACGGAAGGAATCGAAAAATCATCTGCGCGAAAGCGCGCGAGCCCTGGCCAGGACTTCCTCGCCGTCAATGGCTTGAATTTCGCCCCGGTCGTATGCCGCCAGACGGCGCTCGACCTCGTCATCCCACGCTGCCTCGATCTGGGTCAGAGGGTCTTCGTGCAGGGAAACCAGGAGCATGTCCACGAGCAGGGATCGGTCTTCAGGCACAAGTGCCTTGCCCAGTTCAGCTAGCTCTACCACTTGGTTGTTCATGGTCGAATCCGTCAACAGATCGCCAGTCTACCGCTGAGGAAGAGCAGTCCGGGCTTACGCCGCTTGCCTACGCTGTCGCCTCATCTCGAACGTTAAATAACACAGGAACCGCCCTCCCGCATTTGCTTGCCCAAAATACGGCAACGCCGTGGACTTCTGCTCGTTCCCAGAACAGTCGCTCAATCTGGCTCGCAAGCGCATGAAGGAGATCAATCATGGCTGAACTCAAGTACTCGCCCGTCAAACATGACCAGGCCGCCTTCATGGCGAAGGCACGTGTCAGAAGAGGCTTCGTTGAGGCTTACGACGCGCTGGCGCCGGCGTACGAGGTTGTCACCCTGCTGCTCAAGGCCCGGACACGGGCAGGCCTTACACAAGACGTCGTTGCCGAATCAGTCCCGCTCAGAACTTAGGGCCCGCTGACGCCCCGCCACCGCATACCAACCCGTCCCCAGCAAGCCCAGGCAGCCGCCGATCAAAAACGTCGGCTCGGGCCCCAGGCTTTGCCACAGCGCGGCGGCAATCAAGGGCGCTGGGCACAGGGCAAATGAGCGCATGCCCCAGTACAGGCCGATGGCGCGGGCGCGCACTTCGGGCGCAAAACCGCCGGCGATCAAGGCCTTGCGCGCGGGCTCGCCAATTTCACGCAAACCATTGAGCACGTAGGTGGCCACTAAGCCCACCAGCACCGGCGCGCCAAGCCACAGCGCAGCGCGCGGCAAGAGCACCAAACAAAGCGGAAAGATGGCAAACAAAAGGAAGGTCAGGCCGATGAAAGGCTTGGGCGAAGGCGAGCGGTCAACCCACTTGGCCACGGGGATGTAGGTCAGCAGCGATGTGGTGTTGCCAATGGCCACCAAGATGCCCACCATGGCTGCGGCGGGTGGCGCCAGCCAGCCAAGCTCGTTTGTTAACAAATGGTAGACGTACAAACCGGCAAAGCTGCGCACAAAACTCTCACCCCAGCGGATGCAAATTTCTGCACTCAGCAGCACGCGCAATTCGGGCGACATGCCGCGCAGGATGCTGGCCATGGGCACATGCACAGGCTCGGTTTT
>JAYVRO010000481.1:0-3527 GCA_043776165.1 Rubrivivax sp.
AGCGCCACCCTGGGCGCCGCTTGCCTGTCATTCGAGGTGTTGTTCGTTGACTCCTCACCTTGGGGAGCGGTCGTACTTCTGGGAGGCGCGGTGTTGGCACTTGCGCAGCGCTGGGGCTTCGTCGCGGTAACTGGCGCGGCTGTCGGCGTGCTCGCCACCACATTCGCGCTGCATGGGGGCCAACTTCACCGCGTGGCGTTGTCGATGTCCAGCGCAGGGCCCATGCTGTTGGGAGCTTGGATTGCCGCACGTGCACTGCAAGTGCTGGCTTTTGATCGTCGCATGGAGCGACCGCGAGACGTGGCCTTGGTTGTTCTACTGTGGGCCTGCGCTGCGGTTCCTGTGGCCCTGGTGCTCACCGTGTCATTGCAGGCGATGCAAGGCTTTGCGATTCGCGACATGTTGCAGTCAGTCATCTTGCGGTGGGGACTGGCGTCGGTCGGTGGATTGTTGGTGGCCGTTGCGCTTTTTTCGGTCGAACGTGGAATGTTCGACTCTGTCACGTCGCGCGGGCGTTGGCTGACCAGCGTCGTGCTCGCCGTTGCGATGGGTCTGTCGCTGGGGTTGGCTATGCTGCCAGCGATCCGTGACTCTAGCTGGGCGCCCTTGTTTCACGTGGTGACAACAGTGGCCTTGACAGTGCTGTTGAACAGGTCAGGTTTGGCGTTAACCAGTATCTGCCTGCTCGTCCTGGCGTTGGGTGCAGTGATGCAATCCTGGGCTTTGGACCTGCACAGTTCTCCGGTCAACGCCGCGCTCATACAGTTTGTCGCGGCGCCGCTGACCACGTTGTTGGCGTTGATGTTGGTGGCGCATGCCAGCCGTGCTTCGGCGCTCTGGCGCGAGCATCGGTGGGAGTGGGCGCTTGACGGTTCACGTTTGGGTGTGGCCGATTGGCACTTGCAGGATGCGACAACTTTCGTTTCGGCAACATGGATTCGACTGGCCGGGCACGAGGGGGGAGCTTGGTCACCGCAACACTGGTTGGCGCGCGTACATCCTGACGACCGCACCCTCTTGGGGGACGCCATTGCAAGCATGGCAGCAGGTTCAGATGGCCGGTGCCAGTTGGAATTGCGAATGCCAGCGGGCAACTTGTGGCGCTGGTTCGAAGCCACTTTATTGGTCATTGAGCGTGACCCTTCTGGCCATCCGCTGCGGCTATTGGCCACAGTGAGCGACGTCGACGAGCGTCACGACGCGCAGCAACGCCAACGTTTGTCCGTGAGTCTGTTTCAACATCTGCATGAAGGCCTGCTGATCACCGACGACAAACTTCGTGCGTTGGATGTCAATCCGGCTTACTGCCAAATATTGGGCGTGAGCCGCGAAGAAATCTTGGGGTCGGTGCCGTCGGTCTTGCGGGTGTCGCCGCCAGACCCCTTGGCGCGTCAACAGCGAGTGGCCATGTGGGCCGCATTGCAAGCCAGCGGAAGTTGGCGGGGCGAGCTCCTTGAACGAAGACGCAATGGCGAGCTGTGCACTTTGCAGGTCACCATGTCCAATGTTCCTGGACCGGAACAAGACCTGCGATATCACGTGCTGGTGATCTCCGACATCACTGAGCAGCAGGTGCAGCGCGAAAAACTGGAACGTCAAGCGCATTTCGACGAACTCACGCGGCTGCCCAACCGCGCACGCCTGTCAGAGCTTTTGGCGGACGCTATGCTGGCCGCAGACCGAGACGGTTATTTGCTGGTCGTTTGTTATCTCGATCTTGACCATTTCAAGCCCGTGAATGACCGTTTTGGTCATGCTGCGGGAGACCGATTGTTGGTCGAGCTTGCAGGGCGCTTGCGAAGCGCACTGCGCACCCGCGACGCTTGGGCTGATTCGGCAGCCCGACTGGGTGGTGACGAGTTTGTGCTGCTGATGCGTGCGGGCACAGTCGACGAGGCACGATTGGCCTTGGAGCGTGTGCTGCGTGTCGTCGCTCACTCCTACATGATTGACCCTGCTAGTGAACCCGTGCAAATCACGGCCAGCATCGGCGCGACGATTTACCCGACAGACCACAGCGACGCTGACACGTTGTTGCGCCACGCGGACCACGCCATGTACAGCGCCAAACAGTCTGGTCGCAATGGCTATTTGTTCTTTGATGCAGAGCACCGGCGCCGAACCGAAGAACGTGCGCTGGCCATTGGCCGAGTGCAAGAAGCACTGGACCGCTCGGAGTTCGTGCTTTTTTATCAACCCAAAGTCGACATGCGCAGTGGCCGGGTTTTAGGGCTCGAAGCGTTGTTGCGTTGGGATCATCCGCAGCAAGGTCTCATTGCGCCTTTGCAGTTCTTGCCTTTGATTGAGAACACGGGCCTGTCCTCGCGCGTCGGTGACTGGGTTTTGGCGCAGGCCCTTGAGCACCTTGCCCTGTGGCGCCGAAGTGGCTTGGACATCTCAGTGGGCGTGAACATCTCGGCACGCCACATACAGGAACCCGACTTTGCGTTGCGCTTGTCGGAACTGCTCGCACGCTACCCTGAAGGCTTGGCACCGCACGTGGAACTTGAGATGCTGGAAACCGCAGCACATGCGGACATCGACGCGACTTCGGCACTCATGGCGCGCTGTCGTGCCATCGGTGTGCGCTTTGCCCTGGACGATTTTGGGACGGGCTATTCGACGCTGACTTACCTCAAACGTTTGCCTGTGGACACACTCAAGATCGATCGATCTTTTGTGCACCACATGCTCGACGACAACCAGGACCGTGCCATCGTCGAAGGTGTGATCGGGTTGGCCAAGACGTTTGGTTGTTTGGTCGTTGCCGAGGGTGTCGAGACACCCGCGCAGGCTCGCGCCTTGTTGGAACTGGGATGCGAAATTGGCCAAGGCACGGGCATTGCCGCGCCATTGCCCTCAGCACAGGTGGGGCAATGGATTCAAGAGTACCGCGGCATGTTCGCGCTGGTGCCAGCGACCACGCCGGGCGCTGCAGGCGTTTGAACTTCTGTTTGAACTTCTGCTTGACCTTGTGCTCGTGCTTGAGCCCGGGCTGACTTGCATCTCGGGCGGGACCTCGCCCTGTCTTGATCGAGCGCCGGACTAGACTTGTCGGGTGATACCTGCCGCGTTCATTCAAGATTTGATCTCGCGCGTTGACATAGTCGACGTCGTGGGGCGTCATGTGGAGCTCAAGCGCGGTGGCGCCAACCTGTTGGGGCTGTGCCCGTTTCACAGTGAAAAGTCGCCCAGCTTTTCTGTCAGCCCAGCTAAACAGTTCTATCACTGCTTTGGTTGCGGCGCGTCAGGCGACGCGATTCGATTTCTCACCGAACACAACGGCATGAGTTTTGTTGATGCCGTCGAAGAGCTGGCGCAAAAAGTCGGCATGCAGGTGCCGCAAGAAGACGTCAGCCCCGATGAGCGCGTGCGTCGGCAAAAACTCAGTGAACGGCGCTTGTCACTCAACGACGTTTTGCACAAAGCGGCCGAGTACTACCGAGCACAATTGCGCAACAGCCCGGTCGCCATTGCTTATCTCAAACGCCGTGGGCTCAGTGGAGAAGTCGCTGCGCGTTTCGGCA
>JAYVRO010000482.1:0-3522 GCA_043776165.1 Rubrivivax sp.
AGCGTGATGAGCATGGCTTCGATGCTGCGCCACGGCAAACCAAAGAGCAGTCCCAAGAGGGGCGCGGCCAGCAGCAAGGGCAGACCGGTCAACAGCCAATGCGCCAGCGCTTTGGCGGCGGCGACCAAGATCAAAGGTTGGCCACTCAGCAGCATTTGTTCCAGTGAACCATCGGCATGATCACTGGCGTAAAGCTGGTTGACCGAGAGCATGGCCGCCAGCAGCGCGCAGACCCAGATCACGCCGGGCGCAATTTGCCGCAGCACCTGTGCTTCTGGCCCAACGCCAAATGGGAACAGCGTGACGGCGACGATGAAAAAGGCGACCGGCAAGAGCGCGTCAACACGGCGCCGTGCGGCCAAGCGCAGTTCGCGCGCGACGATGAGGCTGAGGACGTTCTGCACGGCGCTCGCTCAGTGCCTCAAGCCGCGCTGCCGTCAAGCCAGAGGCTCTGCGGCGCGGGCTGTTTGAAATGCAGTGGCAAATGACTTGTCAGCACCACGCTGCCACCGGCCAACGCATGCGCTGTGAGCAAGCCATCAACGACGGTGCAGCCTTCGTCGTCCAAAGCGTCGTAGGGCTCATCAAGCAACCACAGTGGTTTGGTGGGCAAAAGCGCTAGACGTGCCAAAGCCACCCGTCGACGCTGACCTTGCGACAGCGTGCGCACGGGTGCGTTACGCCTGCTGTGCATGCCGAGTTGTTGCAGTGCCGCGTGCAAGGCCTCAGTTGACGCACCCTGCCTGTGCAGAGAGGCCAGAAAGCCCAGCGCCTCGGTGCTGTTCAAATCATCCTTCAAAGCATTGCCATGCGCCACGTAGGCCAAACTGGCGTGGTGAGCGCCGCGGGTTGTTTGCAGCGCTGCAACACCCCAGCGAAGGCTGCCCGCCTCGGGCGGCGAGAGACCCGCCAGCAAGCGCAGCAAGCTCGTTTTGCCGCGCCCGTTGCTGCCACGCAGCCAGATGATTTGGCCGGCGCGAACGGTGATGTCCAGGCCTGTGAAAAGCAATCTGTCGCCGCGGCGGCAGGCCAAGCCCGTGCCTGTCAGGGTGGGTGTAGGGGGCGCGGGTGTTGGGGGTGCAGCAATGGCCTCGGAACGCATGGCCGTGATTGTCACGGCGAAAACCGTTGCGAATGCTGAACCGATTGCTGCCGAAGCGGGCTGCAAGGTGCGCGCAAAGTCAGACCCCGTGAAGGTGCTCACGCCTTGCGACATACCCAGCTACCCGGTGGCGTCATGGAACGACTTGAGCGCAGGTCCCAGTTGCCCGAACAGGTTGTTTGGCCGGTTCAGACCAAGTGCAACACCATGTTCACTTCGTCGTGATACTGGCCATCCACAAACAAGGCTTGCGGTGCCGTGCCGTAGACCTTGAAGCCAAAACCTTGGTACGTGGCGATGGCTGCCAAGTTGCCAGCAGTGACATCCAAAGTCAACTGGCGCAGCCCTGGCATGGTCCTGGCGAACGTGACAGCGGCGCCCATCAATGCCTTGCCGAGCCCTTGGCCACGGTGTGATTTGGCGACAAACATGCTGCGAAGGCAGCCCCGGTGCCGCTCCTTGGCGCCCTCCTCGCGGCTCACGCCCACGATGCCCACCAAACTGGCGCCGTCAAAAGCGCCAAACATGTGGTGGCCAGAGGCCACACCAAGCATGACCACCGCCTCCGCCAACGGGCGGTCTTGGTGTTCTTCAAAACTGGACCCGAAGGCCGTGGGGCTGTCCTGCAAAGCATGCAGGCGCAAAGCCCGGAAATCGTGTGCGTCGGCAGGCGCGAGGCGACGGATAGACATGTGTCGGCGCTGCATCAGCATTCAGGCCCCTTGCGCCCAAGGCACAAGGTTTCGAGCTGACTCGCTGATGATGATCTCATCTGACTCAGCGCTTGACCGCCAACGCAGCCGCCTCGCCAGCGCAATCTAATGTCGAACGTTGTCCTTTGGCGCGCGCCCCATTCACTTCAAGCCGTGCAGCCGACAACTGGGCGTTGAACAAGGCATCGGCATGAAGCCGCGCCACAGCGGCGGCACCGATCAGACGCCCTGCTTCGATGTCACTGGCCCAATGAACGCCGCACACCGAGCGGCTCTCGCCAAACGCGTGACCGCGCGCCAACACAGCTTGGGCACGCTCAGGGGCTACTTCTGTCAAAACCAAAGCCCAAGCCCAACCCAGCGCGGCGTGCCCTGAGGGGTAAGAGCCGTCCTTGGTCAACGAGGCTTCTTCGGCAGGTGAACAGGTGGCCTCCTTCAGGGCCACAAAAGGCCGTGGCCTGTTGTAGTGGTCTTTGGCCTTGTAGGTGGCCAAGCCAGCGTCAAGCAACGTGCGACGCAGCAGCATGGTCAGGTGCGGCGCGTTGGCTTGCGAGATGGGCAGGTCCAAGGCGCAAGAAAACACGTCGGCTGCCTTGGGAAACTTCAGCACCACGTCCGACGCGGCCAAGTGCCAGCGCGGCGTGTCGCGCAAAGCACGCGCGGTTCGGTAGGCCGCCACGTCGGCCAATTGCGCCGGGCTGCCATCCACGGGCGGCGCGGGCAGTAAGGCCAGGCTGTCGGGCAAGAGTGCCCTGTCCAAATAGCCCTTGGCGTAACCCGAGCCGGGGCGGAATTCGCCCACGGCTTCTAGCGTTGTGGGCGGTGACAGTGGTGAAGGCGGCGACGCTGGCGCAACACTTTGACAGGCGACAAGGAACACCGCTGGCAGCACCGCTGCCAAACCCAAAAGGACGGCAACGGCGCTGCGCTTCATCACAGCGTTTGCAGCACGCTGCGCAGCTTGGTGACGATCTCGTCGATGTGCTTGTCTTCCAACACCAGCGGTGGGGCGATGATCAGCGCGTCGCCTGTGGCCTTCAAATTCAAGCCCGCGTCATAGAGGCGCTTTTGCGCTTCGTGGCCACGAACGCCGGGCGCGCCGTCCAGTGCCACATCAACAGCCGCCATCATGCCGATGGAGCGGATGTCGGTGACGATGGGGCAGTCCCGCAGGCTGTGAATCGCCGCCATGAACTTGGGACTCATCGCAGCCGCACGCTCAACCAGGCGCTCTTTGGCAAAGATGTCCATCATCGCCAAACCCGCTGCGCAAGCTGCGGGGTGGGCTGAGTAGGTGTAGCCGTGGAAAAACTCCACGCCCGCCTTGGGGCCACCGTTGATGATGGTGTCGTACACCGCTTGTTTGGTGGCCACCGCGCCCATGGGCTGCGCGCCGTTGGTCAGTGCTTTGGCCATGGTCATGATGTCGGGTGTGACACCAAAAGCCTGCGCGGCAAAAGGCGCGCCCATGCGGCCCCAGCCAGTGATGACTTCGTCAAACACCAACAAGATGCCGTGCTGGTCGCAAATGGCGCGCAGCTTGTTCAAGTAGCCCTTGGGGGGTGGCAGGCAACCAATGGACCCTGCGGTGGGTTCGACAAAAACGGCGGCGATGTTTTCGCCGCCGTACAGGGCGCAAAAACGTTGCAGGTCATCAGCCAAATCGGCGCCGTTTTCTGGCTGGCCAGAGATGAATTTGTTCTCGGG
>JAYVRO010000483.1:0-3519 GCA_043776165.1 Rubrivivax sp.
TCATCAGCCTGCGCCGGTGGACGCCACGGCCCTCATTCGCAGCATGTTCCAGGTGCGGGGTGGCCTGCCGGCGCCCGCCATGGGCACCTTGCCCGAGAGTTGGCTCGACGCCAACTTGCTGCAACGTGCCTTGCGCCGCGTGGTGGCCAACCCCGAGGCCGCCAGCAGTTGGCTGCGCTACGGCGACCCGGCAGGCGACGGCCAATTGCGCGCGGCGCTGAGCCGCCGTCTGGCCGACCTGGGCATCCACGCGCCTGCTGAGCAAGTCATCACCACCGTGGGCGCAACGCAGGGCCTTGACATCGTCTCGCGCAGCTTGCTGCGTCCGGGTGACGAGGTCTTGGTCGACGAGCCGGGCTGGGCCGTCGAGTACGCCCGACTCACGCGTCTGGGCATGCGCTTGCTGCCCGTGCCGCGCGGCGTGGACGGACCCGACCTGGCCGTCATGCAGGCCTTGCTGCAAGCCCACAAACCCAAGCTCTATGTGACGGTGTCGGTGCTGCACAACCCCACGGGATGTTCACTCTCGCCCGCCGCCGCACACCAGGTGCTGCGTCTGGCCGAAGCGCACGACCTGACCATCGTTGAGGACGACACCTACGCTTGGTTGGCGCCGCCCCACGCCACACGGCTGGCGCAGTTGGATGGTCTCAGGCGCACGGTATTGGTATCGGGGTTCTCGAAGATCTTGGCGCCGCAATGGCGCGTGGGTTTTGTTGCAGCTTCACCTGAGCTGACCGAGCGCTTCATCGACACCAAGTTGTTGTCCTCACTCACCACGGCCGCGCCGCTGGAGCAAGCCTTGGCGTGGTGCCTGGACCAAGGCCAGTTGCGCCGCCATGCCGACCGCGTGGCGGCGCAACTGGACGCGGCGCGGGCCCGCACGGTGCGTCTGGCGCATGAAGCCGGTTGCGTATTTGTCACACCACCGCGGGGTCTATTTGGCTGGGTGGACGTTGGCCGCGACACGGACCGCCTGGCGCAAGCCCTTTTGGACGAGGGCTGGCTCACCGCGCCGGGCTCGCTTTTTCACGTCACACCGCATGCCACACCGCGCGCCAGCCATTTGATGCGCGTGAACTTCGCCACGGCGCAAGACGCGCGTTTTTGGCGTTTGCTGAAACGCCTTGTTGCAGGAAACAACTGAAACAGGCCCATCTGGACCAGCAGGCTGCGTAGCATTCGCCGCTTCTCGTTTACCTTGGCGCCCGGGCAAAGAAGCTCCCCAGGGCCTTGAGCACAAGCATGATCTTCCAGTCCACCTTGCCAGCCGGTGCGCCCGAACTCCAGCGCGCCAGTGCTTTCCGCCGCGAACGCGCCAGTGCTCATGGCGACCTCACGCCAACACAGGCGCGCAGTACGCGCTTGTCGCTGCTGGGCCAGTCAATGATGCAAGACCTCATGCGGTTTGAAACCCCGCACGGCCAAACTGAGTTGCTCGAAGTGATGGCTGCATGCGTTCGTCATGGCCGCGGCCTACAAGTGCACTTGCAAGTGCTGGACAGCGCAGTGCCGCTCACGATATTTCCGCAAGACGGGCTGCTGTACTGCACCATGCCAATGGACGAGCTGATGGCCACGCCCTTGGGTGACCTGCGCGTGCTCAGCGTCGAGCCGCCACAACTGGCCGCGCCTGGCGCGTCAAACAAAGCCTTTGTCGGCGACAGCAAAGGTTTGGCGCCCTTGGGCAGGTTCTTGTGGGAACTGGCGCTGCGCGGCTCGCGTGAAACCTTGTTGCCGGAAATTGCGGGCAGCGCCGCCTACCGCATCGCCCCAGGCACCAACCTGCGCGCGCTGCAACTCAGCGGCTCGTTGGCCACCGCGGTGGCCAAACTGCAGCGCATGACATTCAACCTCACCGAGATGTCACGCTGGCCGGGTTTTGATCGTGAACGCGCCATGCGCTTGCTCAATGCGCTGTATCTGCAAGCCGGTTTGATGATCAGCCGCACACACCCGGCAGCGACCAACGAGAACTGGACGAGCGCGTCGGCCTGAAACTGGTTGAGGCTGCGCCTGGGCTGCGCCTGGGTTGCGCTTGGGTTGCGGCTCGGATGCGCATTGCGTCACGGCTTGCGTCACGGCTTGCGCTGTGACCTGAGCCGCTGAATTCCAGCCCAGACCGCCGTAATATTCGCCGCCCCGCCCCTTGATGCGGTGGCCAAGGCAGCGCCATGTTGAACCTGACCCCTGCGCCGTCACGCTATTCGTTCGGCGAAGTGCATGCCGCCATGCAGCGTTACGTGGACAACAACTTGCTCGCGGGCGTCTCACACGCCGTGCTGGAAGGGCGCGAACTGGTTGACGTGGGCTTTGCCGGTTGGGCCAACAAGGAGAAGAGCGAACCCTTGGGGCCACAGCACCTTTTTCGCGTCGCCTCGAACACCAAGCTTGTCACCTCGTGCGCCGTGCTCATGCTCATGGATGGAGGCGCTTTGGGGCTCGACGATCCGGTGGAGAAATTCATCCCACAGTTGGCCAACCGGCAAGTGCTCAGGCTTGGCGCCACGCGCATCGACGACACCGAGCCCGCGTTGTGCCCCATCAGCATTCGCCACTTGCTCAGCCACAGCGCTGGGCTGAGCTATGGCTTGCTCGACCCCGGCAGCTTGATCTTCAAGGCCTACAGCGCCGCCATGGTGCACAACCCGAACACCACGTTGGCAGACTTGATGGACTTGCTGGCCCCTTTGCCCTTGACTTACCAACCCGGCACAGCCTGGGAATATTCCGTTGCCATCGACGTGCTGGCGCGCGTGGTCGAAGTGGCGAGCGGCGAGCGCTTTGACGTCTTCTTGCAGCGCCGCGTCTTCAACCCCTTGGGCATGAAAGACACCGGTTTTGTGATCGCGCCCGACAGCCTGCCCCGGCTTTGCGCCATGTACAAAGGCGCCGACTTGCTCAACCCCATGGCGCCTGGCCTGACACCGATGGATAGCTGGCCCTACCCCGGCGCATTTGCCAACCCTGCGCCGCGTTTGAGCGGCGGCGGCGGGCTCATCTCTTCACTGCCGGACATGCTCAGCCTGATGCGCAGCTTGTTGCCCAGCACAACGCCAGAAGAAGGTTGCCTGCTGGCCCCGGCAACGCTGGCGCTGATCTATCAAAACCAGTTGGCCAGCGGCCTGAACATCCGGTTTGCCGGCATGGGCGTGGTCCACGGCAAAGGTCACGGCTTGGCGGGTGCTGTGACCCTCACGCCCCAGCCCGTGGACCCACCCGACTCTGTGGGTGAATTGCAATGGGGTGGCATCGCCGGCACGCACTGGTGGATATCACCGCGCATGAACCTGTGCGGCGTGCTCATGGCGCAACGCTTCATGGGGTTTTGGCACCCGCATGCGTTCGAGTTCAAGCAGCGCGTTTACGCTGCGGTGAAAGCGGGGCGCTAGTGTCTAGCTGCATAAGTCTGGGTTAGCACCGAGGGGCACTTGGCGCCCTGGGCGCAAGGCGCAAACCACAGTGATGCCCTGCGGCATCACGAGGATTTGCAACGCCGCGACCGGGGATGCCAAGGGC
>JAYVRO010000484.1:0-3517 GCA_043776165.1 Rubrivivax sp.
GGACAAATACGACGTCTTCAATGTCTTGTCCATCGAGGCGGCTGACGAGAAGAACCTGCGCACCTGCGACGAGATGGGACACAAGATCAGCACCTGAAGTCGATCAAACCACCTCGAACGTTGAAGCACTGACTACCGATGCTAGACATCAGCCCGCAGCTCTTGGCTGTGCAACTCGTCACCGGCATTGCCCTGGGTGCTGTGTATGCCTTGTTGGCGATGGGCTTGTCGCTCATCTTCGGCATGCTCACGGTGGTGAACTTTGCCCACGGCGCGTTTTTGGGCGTCTACACCCTGGGTTTGACGGGCAGTTTTTGGTTCAGCTTGCTTTTGGTGCCACTGGCCACGGGTCTCATTGGGTTGGTGACTGAACGATTTTTGGTGCGTCCACTGTACGGTCGAGGCATCGACTACCCGCTCTTGTTAACGTTTGGCATGAGCTACGTTTTGATCGACGCCATGCGTTTTGTCTTTGGCATCGAAGGCCTGCCCAGCAGCACGCCGGCGCTGCTGCGGGGCGCGACTGATCTCGGTTTTGGCATGTTCCCCACCTATCGTTTGTTTTTGATTGTTGCGGCAGCCTTGGTGATCGGCACGCTGTGGCTCTTCATTGAGCGCACCCGCTACGGTTTGATCATCCGCGCTGGCGCGCGTGACCCCGAGATCGTGCAGGTGTTGGGCATTGACGTGGCCAAGGTCTGGTGGTTGGTCTTTGGCCTGGGCACGGCCATTGCCGGGCTGGCGGGTGCGCTGGCCGCTCCCACGCGCGCTGTGAACCCCGAGATGGGCATCACGGTGCTGGCTGAATCGTTTGTCGTCACTGTTGTGGGCGGCATGGGTTCATTGCCCGGGGCGGTGGTGGCTGGTTTGCTGGTGGGCGTGGTTTTCAGCATGACCTCGCTCTTTGCGCCCGACTTGGCGGAGCTGTCGATCTTTGTGCTCATGGCGGTGGTGCTGCTCGTTCGTCCGCAGGGCTTTTTTGGCAAAGCGGGGTTGATGGGTTGAGCACGCTGACTTCTGATTCCGCCGTCTTGTTCAGGACCACGGTCGATGTGATCGCGCGCCACCGCGTGGCCGCCGTCATCGCCTTCTTGATGCTGATGCCCTGGCTGCTGCCCTACGAGGCCTTGGCCGTGAACATCCTCATCTTTGGCCTCTATGCCGTGGGCTTCAATTTGCTCTTTGGCTACACGGGCCTGCTGTCCTTTGGCCACGCCAGTTTTCTGGGCATTGGCAGTTATCTGGCGGGTATTGGCATCGTGCACATGGGCCTGCCTTGGTGGGCGGCGATTGCCTTGGGCGTTGTCAGCGCCGCGCTGGCCGGTGCGCTCATTGGCGCCTTGGCCATCCGCACCCGCGGCATCTATTTCTCGATGGTCACGCTCGCACTGGGCCAGATCGTCTACTACGTCTTCTATAAAGCTGAACGTTGGACAGGCGGCGAAAACGGCTTGCGTGGTGTGCGTGTTGAACTCATCGAACTCGGCCCCTGGTCTGTCAACTTCATGAATCCACTCACGAAGTACTACGTGGTGCTGGTGTTTGTGGCGGCGGCGCTGTGGCTGGTTTCACGGGTGTTGGCGTCGCCATTTGGCGCTGTGATCGAGACCGTGCGCGAAAACGAACAACGCGCGGCGGCCTGCGGCTATGACGTTGCCCGCACCAAACTCCTGGCCTTCGTTTTGTCAGCCGCCGTGTGTGGGTTGGCGGGCACCCTGCGGGCACTGCACCTGTCCATCGTGCCCATCGACTCACTTCATTACCTGCAATCGGGCCAGGCCGTGATGATGTGCTTGTTGGGCGGTATGGGCACCTTCTTCGGGCCCTTTGTAGGTGCCGCAGTGTTCCTCTATTTGGAGGACGTGGTGACGCACCTCACGGCCTACTGGATGGCCGTGGTGGGGGCGCTCTTCATGGTGTTTGTGCTCTTCTTTCCGCGCGGTATCTGGGGCTCGATACTGCACAAGCTCGAGCACCAGCTCAAGCACAAGCTGACCCAGCAGTTGGAGCAAAAACGATGAGCGCGGCACCCTTGCTCGCCGTGCAAGGCTTGGGCAAGAAGTTTGGCGCCTTCACGGCCTTGAAGAACGTGAGCGTGGCCTTCCCCGCACACCAGCTCACCGCCATCATTGGCCCTAACGGCGCAGGCAAAAGCACTTTCTTCAATCTTGTCAGTGGCGCGTTTGCACCCAGCACAGGG
The DNA here is from genome assembly GCA_043776165.1 of Rubrivivax sp. Classification (GTDB taxonomy): domain Bacteria; phylum Pseudomonadota; class Gammaproteobacteria; order Burkholderiales; family Burkholderiaceae_C; genus Rubrivivax. The sequence goes on from JAYVRO010000484.1 coordinate 2,201, forward strand.
CGCGTGTTGTTTGAAGGGCGAGACGTCACCCACATCGCTCAACACGAGTTTGCGCGTTTGGGTATCGCCAAGAGTTTTCAGATCACCAACGTTTTTCGTCAACTCAGCGCACATGAAAACGTTCGTGTGGCGGCGCAGATGCGGCATTCGCGCTATGGCCTGTTTGCGCCACGCAGCGCGCTTCGCGAAGCAATCGACGCTGCGCATGCCTTGTTGTCGCGTGTCGGTTTGTCGGGCCTGGCGGGCAAACGCGCAGCCGATCTGGCTCACGGCCAACAGCGTGCGCTTGAAATTGCCATGGCGCTGGCTGCCGAGCCGCGCTTGCTGTTGATGGACGAGCCCACCGCAGGCATGTCGCCGCAAGAAACCGTGGTCATGATGGACCTCATCACCATGCTCGCACAAGAGCGCACGGTGGTGCTGGTGGAGCACAAGATGAAGCTCGTGATGGGTATTTGCCAGCGCCTGGTCGTACTCCACCAAGGTGAATTGTTGGCCGAAGGCACGCCGCAAGACATCCGTCAAAACGCCGATGTGAAGCGCGTCTATCTGGGCAGTGGCACATGAGCGGTGCGACCCCGGCTTTGCTGCACGTCGAACAGCTCGACGCCTGGTACGACGACAGCCATGTGGTGCAGGGCTTGTCATTTGAAGTGCAGGCCGGAGAAATAGTCACCCTGATGGGTCGCAATGGGGCGGGCAAAACCACGACGTTGCGCACATTGATGGGCTTGGTTAAAAAGCGCTGCGGTCGCGTTGTGTTTGACGGTCGAGAGATCCTGGGAGAAGCTGCCCACGCGCGTTTTCACCGGGGCCTGGCCTATGTGCCCGAAGAACGCCGCATCGTGGCCGGATTGACTGTGCGCGAGAACTTGCAGCTCGGCATCTTGGGGCAAGCTGGCAAACACAATATGACGCAAATCGTGGACGAAATCGCCGAGACTTTCCCGCGACTAAAGGAGCGCTTGGACCAGGAAGGAACGTCGCTCTCGGGCGGTGAACAGCAGATGTTGGCGATTGCGCGTGCCATGGTCGCCAAGCCCAGAATGATCCTGCTCGATGAACCCAGCGAAGGCATCATGCCGATTCTGGTCGATGAAATGTTTGCGCTTTTCGCGCGCATGAAGTCGCAGGGCACAACGCTCTTGCTGGTGGAGCAAAACGTCGAGCGAGCGCTTGGAATTTCAGACCGCGCTTACATCGTCGACCAAGGCCGCATCGTGCACAGCGGTGGCGCCAGAGAGTTGCTGGCGGACCGCGACATTCAAGAAAAATACTGCGCCGTTTAGGGCCGTCCAGGGCCACCAACTAGCGCAG